>CAMEUH010000016.1 GCA_945938055.1 uncultured Eubacteriaceae bacterium
AAGAAAAAAAGAGAGGAACCTTATACCTTTGTGCAACACCCATAGGAAATCTGGAGGATATTACCATAAGGGTACTGAATACATTGAAATCAGTTGATTTGATTGCAGCGGAAGATACACGGCATAGTATCAAGTTATTGAATCATTATGAGATAAAAACACCGATGACCAGTTACCATGAATTTAACAAGGTGGAAAAGGCACGCTATCTTGTGGATAAAATCCATGAGGGAATGAATGTGGCGGTGATTACGGATGCCGGAACACCGGGAATTTCTGACCCGGGTGAGGAATTGGTCCGGCAGTGCCTTCTTGCAGGAATTCAGGTTACGTCACTTCCGGGACCAGCGGCGTGTGTCACGGCGCTTACCATGTCCGGAAAGCCGACGAGGCGATTTGCTTTTGAAGCATTTCTCCCGTCAGATAAAAAAGAGCGAAAAGCGGTTCTGGAGGAGCTGGTGGATGAAACCAGAACGATTATCCTTTATGAAGCACCACATCATTTGATACGGACGTTGGAGGAACTCAGGGAATATCTGGGGGAGAACAGGGAACTTTCGGTTTGTAAAGAACTGACAAAGACTCATGAAAATACATTTCTTACCACGATTGGCGAAGCAGTGGAATATTATGAAAATAATGAGCCAAGGGGAGAATATGTTCTGGTTCTTGCCGGAAAGCCGCAGGAAGAGATTGAGAAAGAAAAACAGGAAGCGTTTCTTTCCATGACGGTTTCGGAACATGTAAAAATGTACATGGAACAGGGAATGGATAAGAAAGAGGCAATGAAAGCAGCAGCAAGGGACAGGGGTGTTTCCAAGAGGGATATCTATCAGGCCATGCTGAATGCAGAAGAAAGCAAAGGAGATGAAAGAACATGTTAAGAATAGGATGTCACTTATCTACATCCAAGGGATATGCACACATGGCAGAAGAAATTTTGTCACTGGGAGGAAATACCTTTCAGTTTTTTACGCGGAATCCAAGGGGTGGAAGTGCAAAGCCGATTGATGAAAAAGACATTAACCGGTTTAAAGAGATATGTAATGAAAACGGCATTGGAATCATTTTAGCCCATGCGCCATATACGCTGAATGCAGCATCTGCAGATGAACGTACCAGGGAATTTGCAAAAGAAACCATGGCGGATGATTTGAATCGAATGGAATATACCCCGGGAAATCTTTATAATTTCCATCCGGGAAGCCACGTGGGACAGGGTGTGGAAGTCGGAATACAGTATATTATTTCCATGCTGAATGAAGTGATAAAGCCGGAACAGACGACAACGGTTCTTCTGGAAACCATGGCAGGAAAAGGTTCTGAAATTGGACGAACCTTTGAGGAATTAAAGGAAATTATGGATGGCGTGACATTAAAAGACCATCTGGGAGTATGCCTCGATACCTGTCATGTTTATGATGCCGGATATGATATTGTGGGAAATCTGGATGGGGTATTAGAGGAATTTGACCGTGTCATTGGACTAAAGAATCTTAAGGCGGTTCATCTGAATGATTCGAAGAATCCGTTTGAAAGTCATAAGGATCGTCATGAAAAAATAGGCGAAGGAAGTATTGGAATAGAAGCAATGGAGCGTATTATCAACCATCCAAAGCTTCGCAGCCTGCCATTTTATCTGGAAACGCCAAATGAACTGGAGGGTTATGCAAAGGAAATTGACTGGCTTAAGAGCCTTTATAGGGAAGCATAAAAGGAGGAATCAGCGATGGAAAAAGAAATTATCTGGAAAGACAGGAAACGAACCATTTTTGGCCTGCCGTGGTCTTTTACAAAGTACAGTTTGTCAAATGACCGGTTATTTATTGAACATGGTATTTTCAACGTGACAGAAGATGAAGTCCGTCTGTACCGCATAACAGATGTTTCTCTTACCAGAACCTTTGGACAGAGAATTTTTGGTCTTGGAACCATCTCCTGCTGTTCGGCAGATAAAACACTGGGAGACTTTAAGATTCTTAACATTAAAAATTCCAGGGAAGTAAAGGAACTTCTTTCCGATGCCATTGAAAAAGAGAGAATGGCAAAGAGAGTTATCAGTAAAGAAGACTTTTCCCATGACCATGATGATGGCGATGATGATGCGGATGATGACATGGACGAAGGTGGCATTAATTAATTGCCGGAGCGAATTTTATCGCATTCATCTTGCATTTGCAGAGGGATTATGATACATTACTGTTTGTGGCATCTAGTCACGAAATCGTCAGTTCGAAACCATCCTGACGTAAAATAAAACTAAGGAGCAATTGAATATGAGAAACAAAAATGTAACGTTTATGGTGCAGGCAGCAATGATTGCTGCCATCTATGTAGTACTGGTAGTTGTATTTAAGTCGTGCAGCTTTGGACCGATTCAGTTCCGTTTTGCAGAAGTACTGACGGTACTTCCGTATTTTACGCCGGCTGCAATTCCAGGACTTTTCGTTGGCTGTCTTCTGGCAAATTTTCTGGCAGGGGAAATGATTCTTGCAGACATTATTTTTGGAAGCATTGCGACGCTTCTGGGAGCAATCGGAACGTACCTGCTTTCCAGGATGAAAGTGAAATGGCTGGCACCAATTCCGCCAATTGTGGCAAATGCGGTTATTGTTCCGTTTGTGCTCAAATATGGCTATGGACTTCCGGATGCCGTATGGTACATGATGATTACGGTGGGACTTAGCGAAGTAATAGTCTGTGCCGTTCTGGGACTTCCGTTATTATTCATATTAGAGAAATATAAGGATGTTATATTTGGATTAAATGATTATGGAGTTCGTAAAAAAGCATAAGAATAAAATAATTTATGTGATTGCATTGGGGATTGTATTTGCTATATGGTTCCGGATGCATACTTATATGATAAGCATTGTTCCATGGGGTGTGCATCTTGATGAGGCTGCCCTTGGATACAATGCTTATTGTATTGCAAACTGGGGAGTAGACCGGTATCTTAATTATATGCCGGTCTATGTGGCAAACTTTGAAGGTGGACAGAGTGCTTTATATACATACATGTGTGCAGTCTTGATTAAGTTTCTTGGAACCGGAACACTGGTGCTTCGGATTCCGGCCTTTCTTTTTGGATTGATCACGCTGGTAAGCGGATTTATGATTGTAAAGAAAAAATATGGATATCAGTGGGCACTTCTCGCAGCGTTATTAATTTCCATTCTGCCATATTTTACACAGCAGGCAAGATTTGGTCTGGATTGCAATTTGATGCTGGGAGCTGTGACACTTGCAACATGGATCTTTCTTGAGGCATTGGAAAAAAAGCGCTGGTATTGGTATCTCCTGGATGGAATTTTGTGGGGAATGACGCTTTATACCTATGCATTAAGTTATGTAATTGTCCCGTTATTCCTTCTTGTGATGACAGGATATCTTCTTGCAGTTAAAAAAGTGCGTTTTCGGGATATCGTGCTTGCGGCAATACCGTTTATTCTTCTGGCTCTGCCGTTATTTTTGATGGTTCTGATTAACCGGTTTGGCTGGAAGGAAATAGTGACTCCGTTTTTTACCATTCCGCGCCTTGGCTCAGACCGGACCACGGAATTATCATTTCATGGTTTCTTTTATAATCTGGTCACAATGTTGAAAACATTGTTTTATTATGATGAAATGGATTACAATGCATTGATTGGATTTAATACCATGTACATGTTTTCTGTTCCGTTTGTAATCATCGGTGCGTGTGTGGCCGTATGGGACAGTATCTGCGCAGTGAAAAAAAAACGGGTGGATGTGTCGCTTGTCATGCTGGTATACTGCATTTCCCAGTTGTTTGTAGGCTCTATGAAGACAGGAACCTGTATCAACAACATGAATGGTGTGTATTTCAGTTTTCTATACTTTGTGGTGGCAGCAATTCATTTTTTGTTCTGCCTTATAAACAGAATAGTTGATTATGGTGTACAAAAGCAATGGATTCAGAAAACATTCCTGCTTAGGAATTTGAAATATATTGCATTAATGATTATCATTGCAGGCTATCTGGTGCGTTTTGGACTATTTTATAATTACTACTTTTATTCGTATCCGCGAACGGATTATCCGCAATTTCTGTTTAACGGGAGAATGGATGAAATTCTTGAGGAATTTGGAACTGATTTTGGCGGCCGAACCGTGTACATGGAGGCATACCATATTTATTATCTTTTAAGCAGCGGGATTTCGCCGTATGAGATTGATCTGGAAAATGGAATGTCACAATACGGAAATATCCATTTTGTGGATGAAGCTCACGGAATGCCCGATTTTATTGATCCGGATGCAATTTATCTGGTGAGGGAAACGAATGGAGAATATCGTGAATTTTTAAAAGGTCATTTTAATACGGAAACATGGAGTGGATTTTACCGGATTTTCCGGAATGAATAAAAGGCTTTGGGAGAATGGAAAAGCAGATATTCTCCCGAAGCTTTTTTATCATGTATTATAATACCCTGGAATCATAAAATGGGGAAAGCTCCAAACGGATGAAAAATCCCTTGTCATGCTGGCATACCGGGCATTTTTCCGGAGCTTTAAAGCCTTCAATGACGAAACCACAGTTTAAGCAAATCCATCCGGTTTTGATATCCGATACATACAGCTTGTTTTCTTCGAGATACTGGGCAAATTTTCCGAACCGGTCTCCATGTATTTTTTCAATACCGGCAATAGAGTAAAAGGAATGGGCAATTTCCAGAAAACCCTCTGCCCTGGCGGTATCTCCAAAGCGTTTGTAGACATCATCATGTTCCTCATATTCGTTATGCTGTGCCATTCTAAGCAGTGATGCCAAGTCATCAGAAAGGTCTACCGGGTATCCGCCGTCAATAAAAATATTTTCGCCGGCAAGTGCCCTCAGATGATTATAAAAGATTTCTGCATGTTCTTTTTCCTGATTTGCCGTATAAAGAAATACTTGTGAAATAGCCTGGTGATGCTGCATTTCTGCCTGAGAAGCCGCAAAGGTATAACGGTTTCTTGCCTGGCTCTCACCTGCAAATGCACGCATCAGATTTTCCTTGGTTTCGCTATTATGAAATTCAACCATGTCTGCCTCCTGAAAAAAATAGTATGCCGTTGCCGGCATACTATAGTTTTTTCCTTTTATGATATTTTATGCAGATTAATGCAGGGCATATAAAATACTTGCGGAAATGACCGTCTGAATAATTGCAAATCGTAAAACAACTTGTGTATCAGACCATCCTTTATTTTTGCGGACATGGTCGTGAATCGGTGTCCGGACATTTGTTAAAATCCGGATTTTGAAGAATCTTAAAAGAGAAACTTTTATCAATCCCAGTCCACCATCAATAATCAAAACAATTGCTGCAGGAATATAGAATAACGGATTCCCTGTTTTTAAAACAGCAATGGCAATAAAAAGACCAATTGCCCGGGAACCGGCATCTCCCATGAGGAGCTTGCTTGGGGAAGCATTAAACCATAGATATCCCAGAATCGCAACAATCAAAAGCAAAATCATGTGACGCATGAATGGTTCGCGGTCATAATAAGAATACAGACCGAAAATGGTTGCAAGGGTAATGCAGGAAATTGTTCCGCAAAGACCGTCCACACCGTCAGTACAATTGGTTACATTGATACTTGCCCACACGAGAACCACAATCAGAAAGCCAAACAGTAATGGATGGAGTGTCAAATCATGAGTGGTAAATGGAAGATTAATGGTGCAGGAATTAAAATTCAGATATGTTACGGCAACCATAACTGCAATTACAAAATCAATCAGCCCTTTTTTTAATTCACCCCAGGGAGTCTGTGCGCTATCGTCAAAAAAGCCACTAAGCATTGCGGCAAGAGTAAGAATCAGGTATACGGTAAGTTCACCATTTAAAGGAATAAATAAAACCGCTGACAGTACAAAAGTCAGTGTAAAAATAATACCAGCTCCGCGGGGCTTACCGGCAGAGAGTTTTCCATTTACGGCAAATGCTCGTCCACCATCCTTAGGCAGTGCTTCTTTACAAAGGGTAATGGCAGCACATGTCAGAATGAAAGCAAAAAGAATGCTGATAAAGGTATATTCTTTTATGTAATTTGGATAAAAGATATTATAAAGCATGATTAGAACCTCCAAGTAAATTATATGTTTATTTTTCAATAAAATACATCATTAATATAAAATGCTTATTATAATAATTTTCGTATGAAAGGTATTTTCTTCAGTATATATGTAATGGCTGTCCCGATAAGCATTATGCAGAAGAGATAAAGAATTGCAGCCAGTCGTGCCGGAATTATGGCAGCCAGAAGCTTTTGTATGAAACCAAAATAGTCTTTTACATAGCATTCCAAAAGATAAACACCAAAAGTACATTCGCCCACAGAGCAGATAATCTTTTCAAGGAAGGCGGAAATAGGTACATGTTCAAAAAAATATTTTACACCATAAAATACTGCGGCAGCAGAAAAAATAACAAATAAGGATAATCCGCCCTCTGACCAGCCGCCAAAGACATGATAATCGTATTCGGTAATAAAAACATTCAGGCAAAGTCCTAGAAAGGCGCACAGGCAGGTTAGCAAAAGAGTTTTACAGTTATCCTTTTCGGATGGAATGCAGTATGCGATAAAATAACCCATCAGAGGGTATACAATCACATCAGCGGCAAATGGAATGGCAATTACAATCTGTCCAAGAAAAGTTCTTGCGAGCACTCCAAAGATACCTCCTGCCAGTACATATAATCCAAAAAGATAAAGAAATTCATTCGGATTCAGTGCTTTTGCAATTTTCCGCAGAATCGGAAGGGAAACCAGAAATCCCAGATAGGAATATAAAAACCAGTATGGGGTATAAATCTGTCCTGTGGTAATTTTGCGGATTAAATCCTTCCAGTCAAAGGTTATCTGTCCGTGATACGCAAGATATGAGTAGCGAATCAGACTAAAAACAAATAGTATGACAAGATAACGAAGGACTCTCTTTAAATACAATTCTTTCAGGGATTCCTCTTTTTTTAAAAGAAGTGCACCGGATATCATGAAAAACAAAAGCACTCCGATTTTACAAAAAGAAGAAATAAAAATGGATATCAGCTGAACCGGAAGACGGTTCGTTGTCGTATATAAAAAATAACCATTGGCACCACTATGATTAAAGATAACGCACATGATGGCAATTATCCGCAATGCATCAAGATAAGTAAATCGTTTCTTTTGTTCCATTTTTTTCTCCCGTATGCTAAATCATTTTTATTGTATAAACTAAGTATTATTGTAATTTTAGGAGGTATAAATGTCAATTATATTTTGTGCTTCAAATTAGTCTGAAATTAGTGACAAATTGTATATTGTTGTGTTAAAATTAAGACATAATTCATATTATGTCATTAATATTAAAGGACATATGAAAGCGAGGTTCTTATGACAGGTGATCAGGTATTTATAACCGAGCTCGATGCATACTTATTTGGACAGGGGACTCATTATGAAATTTACAATAAGATGGGTGCTCACCTGGCAGAAAAGGATGGTAAAAACGGAGTTTATTTTTCCGTATGGGCGCCGAGGGCAAGAGAGGTTTATGTAATTGGTGAATTTAATAACTGGAATGAAAACGAATACCGGATGAACCGGATATCGGATGGCGGCATTTATGATATTTTTATTCCGGGTGTAAAAGAAGGACAGTTGTATAAGTATTTGATTATTTCACAGGACGGAAGGAAATTATATAAGGCTGATCCATATGCGAATGCATCGGAGTTAAGACCGGGAAATGCCTCTAAGACGGTTTGTCTGGATGGATATGAATGGGGCGACAGGGCGTGGATTCAGAAGGAATCTGCGGCAGACCATTTAAAGGAAGCAATGTGCATTTATGAGTGTCATCTGGGTTCATGGAAGAAAAAGAATGATGGAACAGAGGACGGCTTTTACAATTATCGTGAACTGGCACCAGAGCTTGGAAAGTATGTAAAAGAAATGGGATATACGCATATCGAACTGATGGGTATCGCGGAATATCCGTTTGACGCTTCCTGGGGGTATCAGGTTACGGGTTACTATGCGCCAACGGCACGTTATGGCTCGCCAAAGGATTTTATGTATTTTGTGGATTACATGCATCGTCAGGGAATCGGTGTGATTCTGGACTGGGTTCCGGCACATTTCCCAAGGGATGCACATGGTCTTGCTAATTTTGACGGAAGCTGTGTATACGAGTATGCAGACCCAAGAAAAGGAGAGCATCCGGACTGGGGAACTAAGGTATTTGATTATGGAAAAACAGAGGTATCCAATTTCCTGATTGCCAATGCATTGTTCTGGGTGGACAAGTACCATATTGATGGATTGCGGGTAGATGCGGTTGCGTCCATGCTTTATCTGGATTATGGAAGACAAAATGGACAGTGGATACCGAATAAATATGGTGGAAATGGAAATCTGGAAGCCATGGATTTCCTGAGACATCTTAACAAAATCATGAATGAACGCTTCCCGAGGGCAATCACCATTGCGGAGGAATCAACGGCATGGCCGGCTGTCAGCGGTGTTGTGGGGGAGAATGACAGTCTTGGTTTTACTTTTAAATGGAACATGGGATGGATGCATGATTTCTTGGAATATATGAAGTGTGATCCTCTATTCCGTAAGGGAAATCATAATAAAATGACCTTCAGTCTGATGTATGCGTATAGTGAGCGTTTTATTCTGGTACTTTCCCATGATGAGGTGGTTCATTTGAAATGTTCCATGCTGAATAAGATGCCGGGTGAATATACGGATAAATTCAGGAACTTAAAGCTTGCATATACATATATGACAGGACATCCGGGAAAGAAGCTTCTGTTTATGGGACAGGAGTTTGGACAGCCAAATGAATGGAGTGAGGCGAAAGCGCTTGACTGGCATGTGGCAGCAGAACCAGAACATGCGTCACTTCAGCAATTTGTAAAAAGGCTGTTCCAGCTGTATCGAAGTTATCCTGCACTTTATACGACAGATTATAATCCGGAAGGTTTTCAGTGGAGCAATGCGAATGATTATGAGAATAGTGTATTCTCATTCATGAGATATTCAGGGGATGGAAAGAAATCACTGCTCTTTATTTTGAATTTTACGCCGGTTGAAAGACCAAGCTATAAGATTGGTGTTCCGGATGCGGGAAAATATAGACTGGTACTGGATGAAACAGGAGGAAGTGGTGAAGTTCTAACTTCTGTAAAAGCGGACTGCAGTGGATTTGAAGATTCTGTTCTTGTAAATCTTTCTTCCTATGGAATTAGAGTATATGAATTCCAGCATCAAAAGCACAAGAAGCGGAATTTGCAAAAAGGAAAGCGCAGACATAAAAATAAAAAATAAAGCCATAAGGAAATGACAGGATTATGCCGAAAATACTTGTATAGGAATACCTATGCAAGTATTTTTTTATGGGGATGGTGGAACCGATGAATATAGGTGCTGTTAATCATACAAATCCTGCATTTTGTCAGGAGAAAATAGATACACAGGCAAAGCTTCCTACGGGAGCAGCTGCAAAGGAGACAATAAATGCATTTGAAAAAGTAATCAGCAGGGTAGGCGCTTCCATGAGTTCCACGGATGTCAGTAAAGGAATGAATGGCATTTCGGAAGGAATCAGTCAGGTAGAAGAGGCATTAAAGGCAGATGCACAGGCGGCAAAGGCAAACCTCAAGGCATTATTTAATAAGTTGTCCGGTGCAGAAGCAGTTGAACTGGATGAAAATGGATTTGACATTAATGATATTGATGATGAAGAGCTGGTAACGGTAGTGGACCGCATTAAGATTATGCTTGCAGCATATAATGAAAATTATCAGGCATTTGCAGGAGCATTTGACCAGGTTGAAGAGGAAGCACTGGAAAACAGTGCGGGGGCAGGGCTTTCGGCACGAGTTGCAATGCGGCTGGAGAAGGGATTTCTGCCGGCAACGGAGGAAAATATAACGGATGTCATCAGCACGATGGAGATGGCAGAGGATGTAGAAGCGAGGATGCCGTTAACAGATGAGGCAAAAGCCTATCTTATTGGGAATGAGCTGGAACCTACGATGGGAAATCTTTATCTGGCAAATCACAGTACGGTAAATAACGGATATCGTTCCGGGATTACTGAGGATCAATGGGAACAAATAAAGCCACAGGTTTCGGAAATTATTCGTAAGGCAGGACTGGAAGAGACAGAAAAGACAAGAGAAGATGCAAAATGGCTGATTGCCAATGAACTTCCGGTGACGGGAGAGAATCTTCTTTATAAGAATCGCCTGGATGGTCTTACAGTCGAATTAAGTCGGGAAGATGTGATGGATGCAGCAGTAGACTCCATGACCGGAGGCAGCCGGGCATCACAAATGATACCGGATGAACTTCATTCGGAATGGAAAGACGCCGCACAGGCAATTCGAGTGGTAAATCAGGTCTCTTTTGCAGAAGTAAATCGAATTGTTTCAGACGGAAGAAAGCTTACCATTCATGAAATGCTTGATTCCATGCAGGGAATTCATAACACCAACGAAAGCGAAAAAGAAAAAACGAATTTAAAAACAATAGAAGCTTATCGTGTGGTTTGTGAGGCGAGAGTGCTGATGACGGCTTCGTCTGTGACAGCGGTCATGAGGCAGGGAATTGACATTTATTCTGAAGATTTGGAAAATCTTGTGGATTTACTTCATGAAGAAGAAACAAGATGGATTCAGGAGCAGCTGACGAAAAATGATGTAGGAAGCGTTTCCGAGGCGGATTTAAATCAGACCAGTGATATTAACCAAATCATGCAGGAACTTATGTTTACACCATGCGCTGCTCTGGGGGATATTGCGCTGGAAGGAAGTGTGGTCACGATTCGTCGTGTGCAGGCTGTGGCTTTTTCCATGCAAAAGCAGTATGAAGTAGCTGGAGAAGCCTATGAAACCATGTCTACCAGAGTACGAAGTGATATGGGAGATTCCGTTAAAGCGGCAATGGAAAATAGCGCCAGAAGTATCTTAAGCGAACTGGGATATGAAGAAAATGACATAAATCTTCGTGCAATCAGGATTCTTGCGTATAATGGAATGGACATGACAAAAGAAAATGTGAATACAGTAAAAAACTTGGACAGTATTTTAAATAATCTGATGGATAACATGTCTCCGAAGACAGTATACCAGATGCTTAAAGATGGTATTAATCCTATGGAAACGGATATTGAAACGCTGAATCAGTATGTGAATGAGAACTATAATACACAGGATGCAACAGTAAAATACAGTGAATTTCTTTACAAACTGGAACATACGGAAGGCATATCGGATGAAGAACGTCGGCAATATATTGGTATTTATAAGCTGTTCCACATGTTTAAAAAGGACGGAGGCAAAGCCGTTGGTGCGCTGATTCAGCAGAATGCAGAAATTAGTCTTAAGAATCTGGCAATGGCGGTTGATAGCAGAAAAAGGTACGGAATGGATGTATCTCTGGATGAAAATAGCGGAATGGCAGAGATTTCAGGAAGTACCGCATTTTATCAGAATCTTTTTTCCGGACTTTCGAAAAGCATAACGCCTGCGGCGCTAAAAAAGACTTCGGAGGAAAAAGGAAATCTGGCGGATATGACGTTGGAACAGATGGCTGAAGAACTTAAAAAGTATAAGGATTATGACCAGGAGCAGAAGGAAGCTTATTATTCTGAAATGCTGGAGGAGGCAAGGGAATATGAGAATGTGGAGGATAATATCATGAGACTTCTTACAGACAGCAGTATTCCGGTTACCTTCTATAATGTCATGGCTGCGAAAGAACTGATGAACGCAAGCAAGGCGTTCCGTGACATGCAGGAATTAAAAGATGAAGCCGTGGAGAAAAAAATGATGGGAATTCTGGATGGGATGGAGAACCAGGATGCCATGGAGGATGCTTACGAAGAGCTAAAGAGCAGTATCCGGAATACGGGAGAACAGAGGATGGAGGGGATGCAGGAGGATGCATACCTTGACATTCGGTCACTTAAGGATATTGGAAAAACGGTAAATCTTATTAGTGCCCTAAGTAAAAAGCAGCAATATTTTATTCCTTTTGCAACAGAGGACGGCGTGGGAAGTATTCGGCTAAAGGTTATAAAATCCGAAGAGAACGCCGGAAAAATGGAAATGACCTTTGCAACGGAGACATTGGGAAATGTCTACGCAGAGTTCATGGTTGGACAGGAAAAGGCAAGGGGTTATATTGTTACAGACCGGATGGAAGCAGTGGAAATTCTTCAGGAAAATGTGGATAACATTCAGGAAGAACTGCATCAGCTGGGGATAAACGAAACAATGATACAGACGGCACAAAGCAATAGCATCCCGGAAGTCAGCCTGCAGCTGAATGAGAAAGGGGCTCCGCCGGCATTTATTTACAAGGCTGCAAAAGTGGTTCTTACGAATCTGGTAACGGTTAAGTCTAATTAATGCGAAGTAAAACGCCGATAATGATATCAGAAGATACATTTGGACAGGACAAGGATGTCGGAAAGCATACATGCAAAGGAGTGCCATGAAAGGAATGGGTACGAATTATGAGAATTAATACAAACATGTCAGCCATCATAGCAAATGCACAGTTATCAAAAACAGAAGACAAACTGTCTCTTTCGCTGGAGAGACTTTCCTCAGGATACAAAATTAATCATTCCAAGGATAATCCGGCTGGTCTTGCGATATCACAGAAAATGAGATCACAGATTCGGGGATTGGATCAGGCGAACAATAATGCACAGGATGGAGTATCTGTGTTACAGACAGCAGAAGGTGCGATGACAGAAATACAGGCAATGCTTACCCGTATGAAGGAGTTGTCCGTACAGGCGGCAAATGATGTAAATTCAGTGGATGAGCGTGCCGCAATTCAGGAAGAAATTGATTCTCTGAATGCAGAAATCGAACGTATTGCAAATGATACGGATTTTAATACAAAGTCCCTGCTGAATGGAGATTTACAAAGAAGGGTTTATTCCAATGTTCCGGATGTTAAGCAGATGGAAGTTACGGACGGATTTCAGGATGGAATTTACGGAATTACCATTACAGCTGATGCACAGAAGGCAGTTGTTAAGGGCGGTACCATTGGGATGTCCTCCACGGAAAAAATAACGGAAGACCTTGCAGGAACGGTTGTAATTAACGGTTTATCCGTAACGATTGATGAGGGTGATACGCTGGGAACCATTGCAACAAAGCTGGCAGAAGGAACCTATATGGCAGGCGGTACCCTGATTAATGCAGATCCGGCAGCTACGCAGAATAAAGCGGCTTATGGGGATACTGAAGGATACCAATCTGTTGCGGCAGCTACAGGAACAGCGTTTGTTTTTCTTTCGGAAGAGTATGGCTCCAATGAGACCATGAAGGTAGAATGTGATAATCCTGCGTTGGCGGCAAAACTGGGACTTCCGGCATCAGAAGTACAGACAGGAACGGATGTTAAGGCAGATTTTTCCACAAATTTTGGAGAGAGGATTGGATTTGCTAATTCCGCAACCATGTCTACATATGGAGATACCATTACCGTAAGAGATAATAATGATAAAACATTTGTTGTAAAGGTGCCTGGAAATGTTGTGGCTTCCAATGGTGGTACGGTTTCCCTGGAGCAGGAAGTAACTGACATGGGAACCATGAGAGTTCACGTAGGAGCAAATGAAAATCAGATTATTGATATTAATCTTCCGGAAATTTCTGTTGAAACGCTGGGACTTGACCATGTAAACGTATATACCCATGAAAATGCAAGTAAGGCAATTGATTCCGTAGACGAGGCAGTAACAAGACTTTCAACCATGCGTTCTAAGATTGGAGCATATCAGAATCGTCTGGAGCATACAACATCTAATCTTGGAGTGTCAGAGGAAAATCTGACAGCCGCCATTTCACGTATCATGGATGTGGACATGGCAGAAGAAATGACCGAATATACTCAGGCAAATGTTCTGGCACAGGCAGGTACGTCCATGCTTTCTCAGGCAAATGCAAGACCGGAAACCGCATTACAATTATTACAGCGTTAAATGCAATAGGAGGCAGACAGGATGACCAAGGAAGAACAAAATGGGTTTTCTTATCGTATTACCCAGGCATCTCCAACAGAACTCATTGTAATTTTATATGAAATGGCACAGGCATACATCAATCAGGCAATTCTGGAATGCAGTCATGGAAATGTGGATGAATTTCGTCAGTCATTAAAATATGCCGGAAGAGTCATTAATGAATTAAATCGCTCTCTTGATTTGCGATATGAGATTTCGCTCAATCTTATGCAGATTTACATCTATGTAAATCGGGCAATGATTCGGGCATCTGTTTCCAAAGAAACAAATGAGCTGGAAAGATGTATTAAAATGCTGGAAAAGTTAAAGTCCGCATTCGCACAGATTAGTTCGGAAGATACGAGAGGACCGGTTATGGAGAATACGCAGCAGGTCTATGCAGGACTGACTTACTCTAAGGGCTCATTAAATGAGAGCGTGGGGCTTGAAAGCAACCGGGGATTCCGAGTATAAAATAATGCACATTCACTCCAAAAGGAGAGGAATGTGCATTTTGCTTTTATTTTGCATATTCTTTTATTAAATCCATGATAATCGGAATCGCATTGCTTTGGGTGCTGGCACTCATCTTTTCAATAAAGGACTGGCGGTTTTCATAAAGTTCGTGAACAGATGTAAAAAGTGTATCGTCAGTCATGTTTTCTTCTTCCAGAACCATGCTGTATCCTTGTTCTTTAAAAGAATTGGCATTTAAAATCTGGTCACCGCGGCTGGCATTAGCAGAGAGTGGAATCAGAAGATTCGGTTTCCTTAGTGCAAGCAGTTCACAGATGGCATTGGCACCGGCACGTGAAATAACAATTTCAGCAGCGGCAAAGACATCCCGTAATTCTTTGTTTACATATTCAAACTGAACATATCCCGGTATATTTTGGAAGTTTTCATCCAGTTTTCCCTTTCCACACAGGTGTACGACCTGAAAATCCTGTAACAGCCTTGGAAGGATGGAACGTACGGCTTGATTGACGTGTACAGCACCAGTACTTCCACCTACTACCATAATGACAGGCTTATCCGTGGTAAAACCACAGAAATCCAGTCCGGCAAGGCGGTTTCCAAGTAAAAGTTCCTGACGGATTGGGGTTCCGGTAAGGACTGCCTTATCCTTGGGAAGGAGTTTTACCGTTTCCGGGAAATTGCAGCAGATTTTTGTGGCAGCCGGTTTGGCAATCTTGTTGGCCAGTCCCGGAGTCATATCGGATTCATGGCTGATGACCGGTATTTTTCTTGCCTTGGCGGCGAGAACAACCGGAACGGAAACGAAGCCGCCCTTTGAAAAAACAATGTCAGGATTCAATTCCTTCATGAGTTTTAAGGCTTCTCCATAACCTTTAATGACTTTAAACGGATCGGTCAGGTTTTTTACATCCAAGTAACGGCGGAATTTTCCGGTGGATATGGCATAATAAGGAATGTTAAATTCTTCTATGAGTTTTTTTTCAATTCCCTCATGAGAACCAATGTAGTAAGGTTCAAATCCGGCTTCTCTTAAGGATGGAAGCAGGGCAATGTTCGGGGTTACATGACCAGCAGTGCCGCCGCCGGTTAATATGATTTTTTTCATGATTAATGATTCTCCTTGTACTGCTTCAATGCCCTGGCAAGCTGATCCGGGCAGGATGTAGGACGAAATCCGCATTTAATTCCTTCTAGTTTCTGGATGGCATCATCTACCTTCATGCCGGCAACCAGTCTGGCAACCCCTTGTGTATTGCCGGAACAGCCGCCTATGAATTCCACGGATTTGATTGTATCGCCATCTATTTCGAAATTAATCTGCTGCGAGCAGACACCGCTTGTTCTGAAGTTCATGATAAATCCTCCCTTATTCATTATACGATGAAATTTGATATTATATTAGCATTATTTCAGGAATGTTTCAATTACGCTTTTTTGAATTGTACGTGAATTTTTCTTGAGGCTTTTGAGAAAGTATGATAGAGTTGTAACAGGAAAAATTAATTGAAAACAGTAGTTTTTTAAAGAAAAGGAGACAGCAGACATGATAGGTATCATAGGAGCAATGGATGAGGAAGTAAGTCAGATTGTTGAGGCAATGGAACTTCTGGAAACCGTTGAAAAGGCATCCATGACATTTCGAAGAGGAACTTTAAATGGAAAGGAAGTAGTCATCGTAAGAAGCGGTATTGGAAAAGTGAATGCTGCTGTATGTACACAGATTCTTGCAGATCTGTTTCAGGTGGATTGTGTTATTAATACTGGAATTGCAGGTTCCCTAAGAACAGAAATTAATATTGCAGATGTGGTTTTATCCAGTGATGTGCTTCATCATGATGTGGATGCAACTGGTTTTGGATATCCGCTTGGACAGATTCCAAGAATGGAAGTTCTCTCTTTTAAGGCAGATGACAGACTGGTTGAACTTGGGGAAAAGGCTTGCAAAAAGGCAGCACCATCCATTGGAGTACATGTGGGACGTATCGTAAGCGGAGATCAGTTTATTTCTGATAAAAATGTAAAGAATCGGATTATTCAGAATTTTGACGGATTCTGCACAGAAATGGAAGGGGCTGCAATTGCCCAGACAGCTTATCTTAATAAGATTCCATTTTTGATTCTGCGTGCAATTTCTGATAAAGCGGATAATAGTGCAACCATGGATTATCCGGCATTTGAGGCAATGGCAATTCATAATTCCGTTGAAATCTTAAAGGAACTTGTTGCACAGATATAATAAAGATGTAAATGTAAAAAGCCCTTGAAAAAGGGCTTTTTACATTTATGAATGAAGAAGACGATATCCCAAAGTCCGTGTTGTATTGATTTTCCAGATTGGTGTCAGCTTCTTTTCCTTAAAAATACGAACCGCATTAAAAAGAAAATCAACGGTCATCAGTGTCATGAAGGTCATGCTCGTAACACGCAGGGTGTCCAAATCCATTTGGAGAAACCAGTCCATGAGCGGTTGAAAGAAGAGCTGCATGAAGGTTGTAATCAAAAGAGAAAAAGCAATGCTTGTTGGAATGGAAGTATACCGGGTGATATGTAATGGAAGGCGTGTATAGTCCCACCAGTAAAGATGGCAGGTCTTTTCTACAAGGGTTCCAAGAAGAATTTCACCTACGGATACGCATACCATGACAGCAAGGAAATAGATAAGGGTTCTGACAAAAGCACTCTTAACTGGAAGCTTTTTCCCAAAGAAAATCAGTTCTGCGGGAGTGCCAAACATCAGATAAATTGCCACGATTGCAAGTCCATATCCAATCAGGAACGGAAGACACATGTTTCGGTTATCAATAAAGCCTTTTGTGATGGCAAGCCAGATATTTTCCACGGCAAACCCTAAAAACGATATAATGGTTATTATCATGCATAATGCAAAAATCTCAGCAGTTTTCATATGTATCCCTCCTGTTTTATTTATCGTTATATTTATTAATATGTCGTATAATGTAAATATAGAATATTCCGGAGAAAAATCAAGCGTATTTAGAAAGGTTTTATGAATGTTTAATGATTTTTTAATAATTAATTCTTAAAAAATGAAGACTGTTTTTGTACCGGAAAGTGTTGATAAATTAATAACAATTTAATATAATATTATATTATATGCGTGTCATTGCGCGGATGAAAAAAGGAGATAGAACTATGGCACAGGTACAGTTTAATTATTCAAAGGCAGAAGGTTTTATTAAGCAGCATGAGATTGACTACATGAAGAAGATTGCAGAGGATGCAAAAGCGTTATTGTTATCCAGGGAAGGTGCGGGAAATGATTTCCTTGGGTGGATTGATCTTCCGGTGGATTATGATAAGGAAGAGTTTGCACGTATTAAGAAGGCGGCAGCAAAGATTCAGGAAGATTCCGAAGTATTGGTTGTAATTGGAATCGGTGGTTCCTATCTTGGAGCAAGAGCGGCAATTGAATTTTTAAGACATAATTTTTATAATTCCGTTTCAAAGGAAATCCGTAAGACTCCTGAGATTTATTTTGTAGGAAACAGTATCAGCAGTACTTATATTTCCAATTTAATTGATGTAATCGGCGACAGGGATTTCTCTGTGAATATTATCTCCAAGTCCGGAACAACAACAGAGCCGGCCATTGCATTCCGAATCTTTAAGAAAATGCTGGAAGAAAAGTATGGTAAGGCAGAAGCAGCAAAGAGAATTTATGCAACTACCGATAAGGCAAGGGGCGCATTAAAGAATCTGGCAACAGAAGAGGGTTATGAAACGTTTGTGGTACCGGATGATGTTGGCGGAAGATTTTCGGTTTTGACAGCAGTTGGTCTTCTTCCAATTGCAGTAAGCGGTGCGGACATTGACAAGTTGATGGAAGGTGCTGCGAGTGCCCGTAAGAGAGCCATTGAAAATGATTTCGAAAATAATGATTCTTTAAAGTATGCGGCTATTCGTAATATTTTATTGAGAAAGGGAAAATCCGTAGAAATTTTATGTAATTATGAGCCAAGCCTGCATTATACATCCGAATGGTGGAAGCAGCTGTTTGGAGAGAGTGAAGGAAAAGATGGCAAGGGTCTGATGCCGGCATCCGTTGATTTAACAACAGACCTTCATTCCATGGGACAATTTATTCAGGATGGTTCCAGAATTATGTTTGAAACGGTTGTCAATGTGGAAAAGAGCAGATGTGAAGTGATTCTGGAGGAAGAACCGGTTGATTTGGACGGATTAAATTATCTGGCAGGAAAGAGTGTGGACTTTATTAATAAGAGTGCCATGAACGGAACCATTCTTGCACATACGGATGGAAATGTACCAAATCTCATGGTTACGGTACCGGAGCAGAATGAATTCTATCTGGGCGAATTATTCTATTTCTTTGAGTTTGCATGTGGTGTAAGCGGATACATCCTGGGAGTTAATACATTTGACCAGCCGGGCGTGGAGAGTTATAAGAAAAACATGTTTGCACTTCTGGGAAAGCCAGGCTTTGAAAAACAGAGAGAAGAGCTTCTTAAGAGATTATAGTTTTATACCGGATTACAGAAATGAAGGATGTGGCACCGCAAGCAGATTGTTTACGGTGTCGCATTATGTTACGCTTTACCGGACGTAATGAATCAGAAGATGGAGGAAATGACATGAAAATAGTAATTCTGGATGCCATGACACTAGGGAATGACATTGACTTAAGTAAATTTGAGAAGCTTGGGGAGGTTGTACGTTATGAGACCAGTACCCAGGAAGAGGCTGCAGAGCGCATGGAGGATGCGGATGTTGTTATTGTAAATAAGGTTCTGATGAATGAGACAACCCTGAAAAATGCCAAAAAGCTTAAGATGATTGCCATTACGGCAACAGGTTTTAATAATATTGACTTTAATTATACCCGTTCAAGGAATATTACGGTTGCCAATGTAGGAGGATATTCCACGGATTCTGTGGTTCAGCATACATTTGCGCTGATGTTTTATGTGATGGAGCATTTAAGTTATTACGACCAGTATGTAAAAAGTGGTGCTTATGCACAATGCCCGGTATTCACTCACTTTGACAGAACCTTTATGGAGTTAAAGGGAAAGACCTGGGGAATCATCGGCCTTGGTGAAATCGGACGCAATGTGGCAGCAGTTGCAAAGGCTTTCGGATGCAGGGTTATTTACTATTCAACCAGTGGCAAGAATAGTAATAGTGAATATGAAAGAGTTTCTTTTGATGAGATACTGGAACAGTCTGACATTTTATCCATTCATGCACCATTAAATGATGCTACACTGAATCTTATGAATTATGATGCATTCTGCAAGATGAAAAATCATGCTATTCTGATTAATGTGGGCCGTGGACCAATCATAAATGAAGCAGACCTTGCAAGAGCACTTAAAGAGGGACAGATTGGCGGTGCGGGGCTTGATGTTATTTGTAAGGAACCGATGGCAGATGATAGTCCGCTAAAAGAGGTTACGGGAGATAATCTGATTATTACGCCGCATATTGCGTGGGCGACAGTAGAAGCGAGAACCCGTCTGATGGATGAGGTATACAAGAATATTGAGGCATTTCTTAAGGGAGAATCCAGAAATGTTTTGTAAAGGAAGTATTGAATAGAGAAAGGAAATCCCCATGAGAATCTGGTTTAAAGAGTTTAAGGATACCCATCTAATAAAAGATATGGTGGTGGAAGATTATTCCGAAGACAACCGGACAAAGAAGATATTCGGTGCGATTGATAAAATGTGTTATCAGTTTGATTTGGGAGAACCGATCTGGCTGGATTCTAATATCAGTGAGTTTAAACGCCATGCCAGGGTGAAATTCCGGGCAGATAATTTTGTGGAAGACGTGGAGTTTGACTATCTGGAGATGCAGGTAATTGAAGAGGATTAGGAGTATCATATGGAAGGTGACGTAAGACGGGAAAAGATTATTGACATATTGGCAAAAAGCAGCAGACCGGTATCGGGAACCGAACTATCAGAGCTTCTGGGTGTAAGCAGACAGATTATAGTACAGGATATTGCGTTACTGCGTGCTATCAATAAGAGCATTTTGTCTACGAACAAAGGATATATTCTGTATCATGAATCACGATTCAAATGTAAGCGTAGTTTTCATGTTTTTCATGATGATTCACAGATTGAGGATGAATTAAATACGATTGTGGATAATAATGGGAAAGTTCTGGATGTGGTGGTTGAACATGATATTTATGGACAGATAACAGTGGACTTGATTATCTGTTCCAGAAGGGATGTCCGGGAATTTGTGGAGAAAATCAGGAACAATAAGACGAAACCGTTAAAGGAACTGACGGGGGGCGTGCATTATCATACTGTGGAGGCTGACACGGAGGCAGATTTGGATATTATTGAGGAAGAATTAAAGAAAAAAGGTTACCTTATATAGGATTTTCTGCTTGCTTTACGGTGAAAAGAATGATACAATATCTCCTGACTGACAAGACAGCTGACAAGACAGCGCTTTTCGGGAAGGAGATTTTTTATGGAAAAAGTTAAAAAGATACTGAACCGGATTTTTATTGACGGTTTAAGCGGTATGGCACTTGGATTATTTTCCACGCTGATTATTGGAACCATTATTGCACAGATTGGTACGTTGATTGGCGGAACGATTGGAAGTTATCTGGTTGCCATCAGTAATGTGGCGAAGACAATTACCGGTGCCGGTATCGGCGTAGGTGTTGCCTGTAAATTTAAAGAAGGACCGCTGGTTACAGTTTCCGCTGCAGTAGCTGGTATGATTGGAGCATTTCCTGCGGTAGCAGAGACAATAAAGCTTGGAGCTCCGGGAGAACCTCTGGGAGCTTTTGTGGCAGCTTATGTAGCCATTGAAATCGGTCATCTTGTGGCAGGAAAGACAAAGGTGGATATTATTGT
>CAMEUH010000017.1 GCA_945938055.1 uncultured Eubacteriaceae bacterium
GCATCCTGTTCATCAGTTCTTCCACGTAGGAACGCCTTCCTTCCGGAATCGGCACCAGAAAACATTCCAGTACCTGACGGATATAGTCCTTTCCAAGCTCCTCATATAAACCATTTAATAACTCATCATCAAACACGATTGCCACACGTTCATGAGTATTATTTGCCACATAAGTCGTCCGGTGCATTTCTCCTGCCGGAATAATCACAAGGTCGCCTTTGCTGATTTTAAATACATGGTCATTAATTGTAAAATTCCGTTCTCCGGAAATCAGATAATAAATCTCATGCTGTTCATGAAAATGTGCCTGTTTCATATTAAAATACGGTCCACGTTTCACCCTGGTAATCTTAAGTTTTCCTTCCATAACCTTCTCCCACAATTTTTCTGTAAAAATTCTTTCATATAATATATTTTAAGTAGAAACTACTGTTTTTTCAAGATAAAATATGGTTAAAAATATAACAATAAGATTCAACAACGATTACAGAAAAAGGACCTGTTTTGCCATGAATAAATCCGAAAAAAGAGATTTGATTTTAAATGGAAATCTGCTGACTGTCATTCTGACCCTGGCACTTCCCATTGTCATTAACAGCTTCATACAGACCATGTACAATTTAACCGATACCTACTGGCTCGGGCAGCTTGGAAAAGACCAGCTGGCGTCCATTACCATTGTGACACCGATTCAGAATATTATCTTAAATTTTGGTCTCGGCATCACCACTGCCGGTTCCATCCTGATTTCACAATATCTTGGTGCAAAGGAAGACCGGCAGGCAAATGTCATGGCACGCCACATTTATTTATGCTCCATGATTTTTGCTTTTACCTGTTCCGGCATTTGTTTCGCATGCACTCCTGCCATTGTCCGATGGCTTGGCGCAACGGATGATGTATATCGATTTGCATGTACCTATCTTCGGATTGTGATACTGGATATTCCGCTTTTATTTACCATCAACATGTATACATCGGTTTACCAGTCCCAGGGAGATACCATCAAGCCAATGCTGCTCAATCTTCTTGGTGTTGTCATTAACCTGATTTTAGACCCGCTTTTAATGATTGTCTTTCAGATGGGGGTTGCAGGTGCTGCCATTGCAACTTTTTCCGCAAAGGTTCCTTGCGTTATCATTGCACTGATAGCCCTTACCAGAAAGGATCGTTTAATTTACATAACCTATAAAGATTTCCATTTTGAAAAAGAGAAATTCTCTGACATTATCCGTGTCGGACTTCCAACCGCCATTGGGGGAAGTACCATGCAGTTTGGTTTTCTGCTCATGAGCCGGAATGTTTTAAAGTACGGTTCCACGGCAGTTGCAGCCTATGGCATCGGCAACAAGATTAATGGTCTGATTACCCTTCCTTCCAATGCAATGGGTTCTGCAACTGCCACCATTGTCGGTCAGAATGTGGGTGCCTGCCAGAAGGACCGTGCCGAAAAAGGCTACAAACTCACCATGTATATTTCAGTTGCCTTTTTACTGGTTAGCGGCTTTATTCTATCAAGACCGTTTATTGCCCGGCCGATTGTGTCAATTTTCTCAGATGATGCAGATGTGATTTACCATGCCACTAATTTTCTTTCCCTCATGGCAATCTGCTGCTGGACAAACGGAATTCATAATTCTACCACGGGACTTTTCCAAGGTTCCGGGCACACCATGGTAACCATGGTAAATGATGCTTCCCGCCTATGGGTATTTCGTTTCCTGACACTTTACATCTGTGAAAACATCCTGCACATGGGAGTCGAAAGTATCTGGTGGTCCGTTGTAGTTAGTAATGCGATTTCAGCATTTATTTTATATGTATTGTACCGGATGAATATCTGGAAGAAGGATGTCGTAAAAATTAAAGCTGCAGAAGTGGAAGGATAAAATATATTTTTTACCATATTTTTACCATATTTATGGAAATGAGGGTTTAGTTTTGTAAAAGACATGCCGATATATGTACTGTAAGTACACAGTATGCCACGGAGGGCAATTTTCATTCATTGAGTTGTGCTTAACAATACCAGCTGCGTTATGCGGCGGTATGGAGGAAAAAGGGTGCTACTTATACTGCTGCTTATTCCGCAACACCGAAAACTGAGGAGAAAAATACTTCTTCCCAGGATACCGGAGTGGTTTATGAGCCAACAGTAAACGCTTCTTATAAGAAGGATAATTCAGCACTAATTGCCAAACTCAAAGCTGACAGCGAAAACCGCATCAGTCAGATGCAGAGTCTGGTTTCACAGATGTTCGAAAAGCAGGGCATCAAGATTGGTACGGCAGACGACATGTGGAAGACACTTGCCGGCGGTAATTTTACTGCGGATGCTGCAACCATTGCCCAGGCAAAAGAAGATATTTCCGAAGATGGTTACTGGGGTGTCAAGCAGACCTCAGACCGAATCTTTGATTTCGCCATGGCTTTATCCGGCGGCGATGAAGAAACCATGGAAAAAATGAAATCAGCTGTGGAGAAAGGTTTCAAACTTGCTACCAAATCCTGGGGCAGGGATTTGCCGGAAATCTCCAGCAATACTTATGATGCTGTCATGGAGAAATTTGATAATTTCTTCAATCAAGGCAAAAACGTCGAGGAATAAGGATGATAAAAGAAACGCTACATGCTGCAGATTGTCGGCATGTAGCGTTTTTTCCCTTTACCGCGTAATTAAAAGCTTATCGCCACGTCTTACACTGTCTGTGGCATTTTTATTAATCCCCCTGATTTTTTCCACAGTTGTTTTATAGCGTTTTGCAATGTCCCAGAGTGTTTCCTCACTGGAAGCAATGTATCCGATGATTCCCGGGAAGCTGGAAAGTTCCTTGCTTGTCATTAACGTCATGTCGGCATCCGTGATAAACCCCTGTGTCACGACCCTCATCATCAGAACCTCTATTCCCACAAATGCCCTCACCTCAATTTCATCTCCGCTAATCATGGAAGCGTTAATCTGATCCACACAAAGATTGATTGCATATTGTGGTACTTCTACTTGTTCTTCCAGATTAACTTCCTGGGAAAATGGAACCTGGCATTGGAAGGATGCCATTGGAGCGGCATCATCCGCAGGTACATATACCACCGTCACGTCTACAAAGCCTTCCACCATTAATCCGCCTTCTTTCATGGTGGAATTTTCCAGATGGGCATCTCCATATGCATAACAAATCTGTAGTGGTTTTTCATCTGTCTCGCTGATTTTATACTTATTATAACCACGTGCCTTGAGACTGTTTTTCATGACCATCTGCTGATAGCTTTTATCACTGCTGTTAGTTTTTATATGGCTGTTTGTGGAATACATATCCCACACTACCGGTGTTTCTTCCTCACTATAGGCTTTTATGTCTGCCTTAATGATACCCTCTGCACTAATGACCCGTTCTTCCCCATCATAATCTGCTTTTACAAGAATGGAAGTTTCCTGAAGCCGAAGCGGAATCAGGGAAAACATTTCTTCATTGACACCATTTACCTCAAGCTTTCCTTCAAATGGGACAGCCGTTTCATACCACTGGGTCACCTCGTCCTCCCCGTCCGGCGTGTAAATAAGAAAGATTCCAACATCTCCCTTTATGTAAACTCCATCATCCAGAAGCCTCGTTTCCCGAGATTTCAAACGCATGTCACTCCAGATGAGATTGCGGATATTAGGTTTGTTTTTGGGAAGCTCTATATCTTCTTTAATTCGAAAGGTATCCTCTCCGTCTGCCTTGATTTGTGAAAAAATCATACTCTCCTTACGCACCAGAATATTTTCATCCTTCACATCCACCACAATTTCATCATCCGTAATTTCATCCCCATAGCAGCGGATAGCAAGAAGAGATTTAATATTTACTTTCCGGCTGTTAATGATTTTTACCGTAAAATCCTCAATCCGTGCCCTTCCCCTTAAATTTGCCGGTACATGGTCTTCCATGTCAAAGGTTTCCTCAAATGGGAATTTTCCCTCCAGATGTTCAAGACCGCCGTTTTCCCCATTCAGATAAAGGATGTCAAACTCCACATATCCCTTAACCGCTTCTTTTTTTTCGGTTGCCTTCATATTCTCAATGACTGCCTCATAGGTACTGCAGATAATTTTCCCGATATCTCCCTTCATGTCCGGTACATTCATGTCCTCATCCATCGTCTTGATCTTTTCCATGTTTTTTTCCACACAGTTCAAACGTACATTTTTCTTTACCAGCTCCACAATTAATCCCCCTTCTTCTAATCAAAAACTACCGGATAATCCATGTTTTCTATCATCACAACAATATATGGATAGGTTGGCTCCTCATTAATGACCTCTCCCTTTGCCGGTCCAATGAGGTTGGTATCCACCCGGATTGCATTTTCCGTAAGATACAGTTCTTTTACCGCAATGCTGTATCCACTGGTACTCCGCTCACCATATCCCACTGCTATGTACATGTTTTCTTCTCCTGAGAAAATCACACGAAATTCCTCTTTCTTCTTTTCTTCGATGACTTTCTTTATCTCCTGAGGCAGATTTTCTTCATCCACAACCGTAAAATCAATATCTGCCACCTTTTCCCTGCTGCTGTCAGAAATACTGCATCCACAGATTGTCAGGCTTGCAAGCAGGAGGGCCGCTAACATGACTGATTTTTTTACTGCTCTCATAACATGATTCGTCCTTTCATCAAGATATTTAATTATATTGACCTGGGACGAAGAATATGACTTGGAATGAATAAAATCCTGATGTTCTTCATCGTTTCCATGGTTTGATTTTATGTCCCATCTCTCTTAAACGATTTGTATACTTTTCAAAAAAGTCCAAAAAAGCTTCTCTTTCTTCTTGTTGTTTAATATCCGATGTCATAAAATTTGCATTTGATGGAGAATCCATAATTTCTAATTTGGTTCCGTACCCCAATCTATCACTATCCTGATATATAAACCATGCCTGAAAACAATCCCTGTAATAAGTAGTTTCTTTAACCGTATTAATATCAATATGTATCGGTATACTATATGTGGTCAGATTCCGATCTACTGTTAAGACAATCACATCATAATCCTCTTCCCGATACCCTACAATATAATTCTCATAGGTTGTTGTTCTAATATTTGTAAAGGAATTAAACTGTGAGTTCGTTGATCCGGCGTACAGAATCTGATAGGAACTTCCATTCTCTATTGCCATATTAAATAAATCTCTCATTTTCTTCTTGTTTTGTAATACATTTTCCTCATTAAAAACCGGCTGCTTCTTCTTAAATAATCCCATTGTTTTCTTTCTTCCTTTCCATTCTTTCATTAAATCCAATAAAGAAGGTCTTGCATTGCACCTCTGCGTTGCAAGACCTTCTTTCCCATAAAAACCCTTTCAATTATACTTCTTCCGCATCAGCAGCTTCATCATATGCCTTAAGAATAAGGTTCTGAATCCGCTCACGTGTAGTCGAATTAATTGGATGAGCAATGTCCCTGTATTCGCCGTCTGTCGATTTTCTGCTCGGCATCGCAATGAACATGCCCTTTTCACCTTCAATCACCTTAATGTCATGTACCACAAAGGCATCATCAATGGTAATTGATACAACAGCCTTCATCTTACTGCTGTCTTTTGCTACTTTTCTTACCCTAACATCTGTTATGTCCATAATCCCGTTCTCCTATAACCCTTTATTACGCATCATATCTTGAGGTCTGTTCAATCACAATCTTAATCTCGCCATTTTCTCCCACGAACTTACTATTCGCACGAATTGTGTTATGACTTTCCACAATACAGTTTTCAATGTATGAATTATCCCCAATATATACATCATTCAGTACGATGGAATTCTTAATGGTACAGTTATTGCCAATGTATGCCTTCTTGAAAACAATGGAATTCTCCACTTTTCCATTTACAATACATCCGCATGCAACCAGACTGTTTTTAACCTCAGCACCGTAATTATATTTTGCCGGTGGGAAATCATCCACCTTTGTGTATACATCCGGATATTCCTTAAAGAAATAATCCCTTACATCCTTCTTAAGGAAATCCATGTTCGTTTTGTAATATGCATCTACCGTGGAAATGTTACTCCAATATGTATCCAGCTTATATCCGTAGATCTTCTTAACATTCTTATAACGTACCAAAATATCCTGTACAAAATCATAACGGTCTTCCGATGCCGCCTTTTCAATCAGTTCAATCAGCTGACGTCTGCGGATTACATAAACACCGGTTGAAACAGTATTACAGTTGGTCGAAATCGGCTTTTCTTCAAAGTTCGTAATTCTTCCGTCATCATCCAGGCTGACAACACCAAATCTGCTTGCATCCTCACCCTTGTCCAGCTTTTTCACAACAACAGTAATGTCTGCCTTCTTCTCAATGTGATATTCCAGCACCTTGTTGTAATCCATTTTATAGATTCCGTCACCAGATGCAATCACTACATATGGCTCATGACTGCTCTTTAAATAATCAAGATTCTGATAGAGACAGTCTGCAGTTCCTCTGTACCAGAAACCATTATCTGCTGACATGGTCGGAGTCAGAACAAACAAGCCACCCTGCTTTCTTCCGAAATCCCACCATTTTGAAGAACTTAAATGCTGATTTAAGGAGCGGGCGTTATACTGTGTCATGACCGCAACCTTCTTAATATGGGAATTAGACATATTGCTTAATGCAAAATCCACACTTCGATAACTTCCGGCCATAGGCATTGCAGCTATGGCTCTTTTATTGGAAAGTTCTTTCATCATCTTGTTATTGCCGCCGGCTAAAATTATACCTATTGCCTTCATTATACTTCACCTGCCTTAATTATTGTGCCTCCGCCTGCCAGTATTCCATTAGGATAATCTGCCTGCGTGGTAATTCCGGAAATTGCCGTGTTCTTTCCAATCTTAACTCCATCCGGTATGATTGAATTTTCTCCAATTGTTACAAGACCGCCCTTGTAAATCTTCGGGAATGCAGTATTCTCTACTTCCTCTCCGATTCCGAGTTCACAATTGCTTCCAACCGTTACATCCTCTGCAATGATTGCCCTGTTGATTACCGTACCCTTCTTAATCACAGAGTTCTTCATAATAATGGAATCCCGTACGACTGCGCCTTCTTCCACAATAACACTGGAGCCAAGAACCGAATTGATGACCGTTCCATATATTTCCGCACCCTCACTGATAATGCTCCTCTCAATATGGGATTCTGCAGCTAAGTACTGTGGTGGAAGAGAATCGCTCTTCGTATAAATCTTCCAGAACTCCTCATACAGATTAAATACCGGAATAATATCAATCAGCTCCATGTTTGCCTCCCAATAGGAGCTTAATGTTCCAACATCTTTCCAATATCCGTTATACTCATATGCAAAGAGTCTCTTATTCTGTGAGAAGCAATAAGGAATAATATGCTTACCAAAGTCACATTCCGGCTGGTCTTTCAGCTTAAGGAGCGCTTCCTTAAGAACCTTCCAGCTAAAAATGTAAATACCCATGGATGCCAGATTACTTCTTGGATTTGCAGGCTTTTCCTCAAATTCTGTAATCTTATTATTCTCGTCCGTGATGACAATACCAAAACGACTTGCCTCTTCCAACGGCACCGGCATGGCAGCAATGGTAATATCCGCATTATTTGCCTTGTGGTAATCCAGCATTACCTTATAATCCATCTTATAAATATGGTCGCCGGAAAGAATCAGGACATATTCCGGATTATAGGACTCCATATACTCAAGATTCTGGAATATGGCATTTGCCGTACCGGTATACCACTCACTATTTGTACTCTTCTCATATGGAGGAAGTACTGTTACACCACCCACATTCCTGTCCAAATCCCATGGAATACCAATTCCGATGTGGGCATTCAGCCTGAGCGGCTGATACTGGGTAAGAACACCAACCGTATCAATCCCTGAATTAATACAGTTACTTAACGGAAAATCAATAATCCTGTATTTACCGCCAAAAGCAACTGCCGGTTTTGCCACCTTTGATGTTAATACGCCAAGTCTGCTACCTTGTCCACCCGCCAGTAACATGGCTATCATTTCTTTTTTTATCATGCTATCACCTCGTGCTGTTAAATTGTAGATTTATTATATCATAGTTTTTTATTTTTGTGAATAAAATCAACAAATTTTATAAATAAAATCTGATAATTTTGGTAAGATTAACCAAGTGGGTGTTTTTGTGGAAGATTCTGGCAATTTCAGAGTGTCCTGACAACAATGCAAAGACAGTAAAAGCCACTGCTTACGCCCGTTAATATTCACAATTTTCCAACATATAATATATAAACTATTTGATATTTATTCAGCACCGCATTATAATATTCCAAGAATTCAAAATCATTCAAAACCAAAGGAGTCATGTCATGTATCACATAAATTTTAACAAACCCTGTAACGTACATTTCATTGGAATTGGCGGAATCAGCATGAGCGGGCTTGCAAAGCTCCTTTTAAGCCGCGGTTTTACAGTTTCCGGTTCCGACAGCAAAAAATCGGAGCTGACTGAAGAACTGGAACGCGAGGGATGTCATGTCATTTATGGCCAGAGTGCCGCTAATATTACTGATCATCTGGATCTAATCGTATATACTGCTGCCATCCATGAAGATAATCCTGAATTTGCTGCTGCAAAAGCCTCCCGTGCGGTACTATTGTCCCGTGCCGAGCTTTTGGGTCAGGTTATGTCCAACTACCGGACTGCCATTAATGTTGCAGGTACTCATGGAAAAACAACCACTTCTTCCATGATTTCCCAGATTCTGTTACAGGCAGATACCGACCCGACCATTTCTCTTGGTGGAATCCTCGACAGCATTGGAGGCAATTTCCGCGTAGGACATTCCGACATCTTTCTCACGGAAGCATGCGAATATACCAATAGTTTTCTGTCCTTTCAGCCTACCATTAACATTATTTTAAATGTACAGGAGGATCACCTGGACTTTTTTAAAGATCTTCAGGATATCCGCCATTCTTTTAAACTGTTTACGGAAAAACTTCCACAGGACGGAACTTTAATCATTAATAGTGACATTGACGATATTGCTTATTTCCAATCCGGAGAACTCTGACTACTCCGCATGCGACATCACTTACAACCATCTGGGTCTGGCTTCCTATACTTTAATAAAGAAGGGAGAAAAAATCCGCCGGATAGACCTTGGAGTTCCGGGACTTCACAATGTCTATAATTCCCTTGCTGCAATCGCCTGTGGGGAACTTCTTGACATTTCCCTTGACGTAATTGCCCAGGGGCTGGCATCTTTTAAAGGTACCAGACGCCGTTTTGAATACAAAGGCGTCTTAAAGCCAAACAATGCCGTTATTATTGACGATTATGCGCATCATCCGGAAGAAATCAAGGCTACTCTGACCAGTGCCGCCAATTATCCACACAACCGGATTATCTGCGTTTTTCAGCCGCATACTTATACCAGAACCAAAGCCTTTCTGGATGACTTTGCCCGTGCGCTCAGTCTTTCCGACATTGTTGTTCTGGCAGATATTTATGCCGCCAGGGAAACAGACACCCTTGGCATCAGTTCCGCAGATTTAAGAGACAAAATTAATGCTCTTGGTACTTCCTGTTTTTATTTTAAGTCTTTTGATGAAATACAAAATTATCTTAAGTCCAATGCTGTCAACAATGATTTGTTGATAACCATGGGTGCAGGAAATGTTGTAGAAATCGGTGAAAACCTGCTGAAATAAGATTCTATGTCCAGCTTATCCACACTATCCACATTTATTAGACGAATTATCAACATCCTTTGTCAATAAATGTGGATTTCTTGTTGATAAATCGGGAGAAATCTGGGGATAAGTCCTATTCCCCCGAAATAAGAAATATGATACAATGAGTCAGAAGTGAGGGGACTGTTGCAGTTATTAGAAAGAGAGATTTCTGAATTATGAAGTGTTTGACTTTAAAAGCGGACAACCGTGTGGATTATACGACCGTATCGAATATTTTTATTGACAATTACATGCCACAGGCCAATGGAGAATTTGTTAAGATTTATTTGTATCTTTTACGATGCATGTCCGATCCTGACATGGATATTTCCATTTCTTCCATTGCAGACCGTTTTGACCATACAGAAAAGGATGTTATCCGTGCACTCCGCTATTTTGCAGGCAAAGGACTAATTTCCATTGAATATGGTGAGGACGACGAACTTTCCGCCGTAACATTTCTTCCTGTCAACTCTGAATTTACGATTATTCGTAAAAATGTTTCGCAGGAAAACTCCGGCAGTCCTTCTGTTTCCATGACAAAGAAAACTGCTGCCACTGTTCCTGATGATACTCCTGTCACAGAGACTGTTGCCGCCTGTGAAGAGGATGCCCTTTCTTCCCTTCCTGCAAAGCCCGCCTTCAGCAATGCAAGACTGAAACAGCTGTCCCAGAACGAAGATTTAAGCCAGCTTCTTTACATCGCACAGAAATACCTTGGAAAGACCTTAACTTCCAGTGAAACCAATACGATTTTATATCTTTATGATACTTTGGGATTTTCATCAGAACTGATTGAATATCTCATTGAATACTGTGTCAATAATAATCACAAGAGCATGCGTTATATCGAAAAAGTTGCCCTGTCCTGGGCATCGGAAGGAATCGACAGTATTGAAAAGGCAAAGGCCAATTCCAGTCTTTATAACAGCAATGTCTACTCCATCATGAAAGCTTTCGGCTTAAGCGGGCGTAATCCTGCCGACTCCGAAAAGAAACTGATTAACAAGTGGTATCAGGATTACTGCTTTGACAATGACATTATTATTGAAGCATGCAACCGCACCATCCGTGCCATTCATGCTCCAAGTTTTGAATATGCCGATTCCATTCTGACCCGCTGGAAGGACAACCATGTTACCTCTCTTTCGGATGTAGAAGCACTTGAGCAGTCGGCTTCCCACAGACCAATGAAGATTTTTAATGCCAAAAAATCTTCCCAAAGTACCGCTTCCACGAATAAGTTTAACGATTTTCCACAGCGTACATACGACTTTGACATGCTGGAAAAGCAGATGATGGAAGATTTTGAGAAAGAGATAATGGAGGATTAATACCATTCATGGGACTTACCAATTCACAATACGATTCCATAATGCGCACCTATAGTGAACGCCAATCGGAAAATCACCGGATTCAGATGCAAAGAAGAGAAGAAATCGCATCCAGAATCCCCGAAATCAAAGAACTGGACGATGCAATTGTTTCTTTATCCATGGAGCACGCCATGTCCGTTCTGGAAAAGGATAAGCCTGCTACTTCCCTTTCTACGCTTCGTCAGGAGATTCTTGCACTTTCCATACGCAAGAAGAATTTATTTCTCCAGAATGGCTATCCGGAGAATTACCTGGACCCGGTTTATTCCTGTCCGGATTGTAAGGACACCGGCTACGTTGACGGCGAACGCTGCCACTGCTTCCGACAGGCAGTAACGCAGCTTCTCTACTCACGCTCCAACGCCAAAAATATTCACCAGAATGAAAATTTTCATACTTTTTCCCTGGATTTTTACTCCAGGGATTTTACGGATGCTTCTACCAGCAAATCTTCTTATGAACATATGCAGAATGTTCTGAGAATTGCAAAGAAATATGTGGAGGAATTCCAGCAGGAGGGTGCCATCCGCAATCTTCTTTTTTATGGAAATACCGGCCTTGGAAAGACTTTTCTTTCAAACTGCATTGCCAATGAACTGATTAAAAACTGTTATAGTGTTATTTCCTTAAGTGCGATTGAATTATTCCAGATTTTTTCCAAGAGTGAATTCGATAAGGATTCCGCCCAGAGTGAACTGGCTGCAGAAATCACAGAATGTGACCTGCTGATTATTGATGACCTTGGCATGGAGTTATCCAATGCCTTTACTAATTCCAAATTATTTTACTGTATTAACGACCGGATTCTTAAGGATAAATCCACGATTATTTCCACGAATCTGGCTGTAAATAACATTCAGGAACGATATTCCGAACGAATATTTTCTCGAATCATGCATTCCTATAAAGCGATTAAATTTTTTGGAAACGATATCCGTTTATCCGCTTTTTGCTCTTCCAGATTAACTTAATGCTGGACTGGAAAGCTTTTTGCCTTGACGAATCATGATTGGAGTTATATTATAAGCAACGTAATGCTAATTTATTTTTACAGACATGGAGGATTATGAAAATGCCACGTAATGATGTTATGTTGGAGACAAACCCGGTTGGTACACTTGGTATCATCCCATTAAAAAGCTGTTCCGAGCTTGGAGAAAAGGTAAACAATTATCTGGTGGAATGGAGAAATGCCCGTGATAATGCTCACGTTGGAACACTGGATTTTGCAGGATATCAAAGAGATTCCTATCTTCTGGATGCCAAGACTCCGCGTTTTGGTTCCGGCGAAGGAAAGGGTGTATTAAATGAATCTGTCCGCGGCTATGATTTGTTCTTAATGGTGGATGTGTGTAACAACAGTCTGGAATACAGTCTTGGCGGCTTAAAGAACAGAATGTCACCGGATGACCATTATCAGGATCTCAAGAGAGTAATTGCTGCCGCCGGAGGTAAGGCTCGCAGAATCACCGTTATCATGCCATTTTTATATGAAAGCAGACAGCACAAGAGAAGCGGTCGTGAATCTCTCGACTGTGCCCTGATGCTGCAGGAATTAACCAGCATGGGTGTTGAGAACATCATTACTTTTGATGCACATGACCCAAGAGTTCAGAATGCGATTCCATTAAATGGTTTTGAGACCGTACAGGCATCTTATCAGTTTATTAAATATCTTCTTCTGAATGTGGACGACCTTCAGATTGACAATGACCACATGATGGTTATCAGCCCGGATGAAGGTGCAACAAGCCGTGCCATCTATCTTTCCAACGTGCTTGGCGTGGATATGGGTATGTTCTATAAGAGACGTGATTACTCCAAGATTATTGACGGACGTAATCCGATTGTTGCCCATGAATTCCTTGGTACCAATGTGGAAGGAAAGGATGTCATGATTATTGACGACATGATTTCTTCCGGCGACAGTATTCTGGATGTTGCAAAGGAACTTAAGAAGAGAAAGGCAAAACGTGTCTTTGCTGCAAGTACCTTTGGTCTTTTTACCAATGGTTTCAAGAAGCTGGATGAGGCTTATGAAAATGGCATCATTGACAAGATTCTTACTACCAATCTGGTATACCAGTCACCAGAATTATTGTCAAAGCCATACTACATTAACGTAGACATGAGTAAGTATATTGCTTTATTAATTGATACCTTGAATCACGACTGTTCCATTAGTGAGATTCTTGATCCGGTTGAGCGTATTCATGCCAAGGTTCGGGAATATAATGAAGGAAAGCTTAAGAAGAATTAATCGAAAATGAATTTTTCGGGAGGGTATCCCCAAAGTCTGGAAATGGCTTTGAGGACGCCCTCTTATTATTTGCTTTTGCTTTTAAAACTCCTGCACAGAGCGTTTATTTGTCCAACCACCTGATTCGTAATATAACCAAGAATCAGAGAAAGGATGATGGTAAAGAGCATATTCTGAGATACCGGCATCATTCCGCCTGCCGCATAAGCCATCAGCTGACCAATAAACCCTCCCCAGAGATAAATTTCATATGAACATTCACCCAGACTGCTTACCATGTGCAGCACCTTTTTCCCGGAAAATGCCAGGCAGCATAAAAGATATGGTAAGAATACCATACAGCCCAGGATAAACTGCTTTATAACAAAACTCAGTAAAAGTCCCGCTCCTGCCGTCCATGCAAATACTCCGTTCAGCTTAATCCTATCGGCAAACTGTGCATAAACCATCCCAAGATAAAACATGGTAACCGGCATGATTACGGCAAGAATTCCATCGAACCCTTTTAAGGCAAATCCTGCCATGGCTCCCACCATCACCATATAAATGCCTACTGACGGAACCGTATGTTTTTTTCGCAAAAGACCAAGACGGTAAAAAATATAGCAAAATGCATAACAGAACATTTCCACCCGGATTGTCCAGATTGGTCCATTTACCGAAGGTCCATATATATTTTCCGTAAATACTCCCGGCAGATTATGTTCATTGAGAAAAATCAGGTTTTTCAGATAAGCATAGGTTCTGGCATCGGAAAAGTACTCTCCTGCTGTCAAGTTTGTTATCCATGGTGCAATCAGAAATACAATGGAAAAGGTCACCAGAATAAAAGACGGATAAATCCGAAAAATTCTCCTTTTCCAATAATTCTTTCCGTCGCCTTTTTTCAGAAGGCTAAAAGTCACCAGCAGTCCACTGTAAAAGAAAAACGTGTTAACCGCCAACCCGCCAAAATCTCCCTTTCCTCCTGTCAGTACCGAAAGCCAGTCTGTTTGCTGGTAATTGACTGCAAACGCATAAGCATGGCTTACGATTACCAATACCGCCGCAATGAGTTTTACCAGATTCAGATTATTATTCCGGTTTTTTACTGCTTCCGACAACACATTACAAGATGTCATAAACTGCCTCCATGTCCAGATTTTTTCGGATTGTATCGGCAAGAAGCCCAAACTGTTCTTCTTTATACGCTCCATAATCCAGGTTCTGCCGCATGGCAGGAATTCCTTTTGTTTCATACAGTCTTTTCAAAATCTCCTTGAGAAAAGCTTCATTTTCAAGGATTCCATGAAAATAGGTTCCAAATACATTTCCGTTAATACAGCCATCCGCACTTCCGTCATTCTTCCATAAAAGTGGCACTGCACCTTCCTTATAAGAAGTATTTCCCATATGAATCTCATAGCCCCTTATCTTCTCCGCCTGCTTTGATGGAGTTCCTTCAAAAACTCCTTCTCTGTTAAGGATACCCTCGGACCATTCCGTATGTTTTTCCTTGCCAAAATCAGTCTCCACATTAAGAAGTCCAAGTCCATGAATGCTTCCATGGCCTTCCACGCCTTCCGTATCTGTAATTTTCTTCCCGAGCATCTGATATCCGCCACAGATTCCCATGACCATCCCGCCATGGTTTGCAAAATCTCTTATGGATTCATCCAGTCCCTGGCTTAATAGCCACTTCATGTCAGCAATGGTGTTTTTCGTTCCCGGCAGAAGAATCATGTCAGCATCCTGAAGCTCCTGAGGTTTTGTTGCATAAATCAGACTGATGTCATGCTGGATTTCAAGCGGTCCAAAATCAGTAAAATTAGATATCTTTGGAAGACGAATCACACAGATTTTTAATCTTTTCGAAACTTCTCTTCGTGTGAAACGCCCACTCAGGCTGTCTTCCTCTTCAATGTCAAAATTTCCGTATGGAATCACACCCAGTACCTTTTTCTGACACACATCTTCCAGCATCCGGATTCCCGGTTCCAAAATACTACGGTCGCCACGAAATTTATTGACAATGAGTCCTTTTATTCTATCACGTTCTTCCTTTTCCAGCAATGCCACAGTTCCATATAGCTGGGCAAACACACCGCCCCGGTCAATATCTCCTACCAGGAGTACCGGTGCATCAATCAGCTTTGCCAGCCCCATGTTCACAATATCATCCTGCTTTAAATTAATTTCTGCCGGACTTCCCGCCCCCTCCACAACAATGATGTCATTTTGCTCTGACAATATGTTAAATGCTCTTTTAATCTCTGGAACTAGTTTTGTTTTAAAGGAAAAATACTCCGTTGCCGGCATGTTTCCAATTGGTTTTCCATTGACTATGACCTGTGAGCCCATGTCTGTGGTGGGTTTTAACAACACCGGGTTCATAAAAACAGTTGGCTGGATTCCACATGCTTCTGCCTGCATTGCCTGTGCCCTGCCCATTTCCAGTCCATCCCTGGTAACATAGGAATTCAATGCCATGTTCTGGGATTTAAATGGAGCCACACGATAACCATCCTCGCGGAAAATACGGCATAATCCCGCCGTTATCAGACTTTTTCCTACATTTGACATGGTTCCCTGAATCATGATAACCTTAGCCATTATGTTCCTCCTTTTTTCCAAAACCACATTCTTCCGCCCGAATCTGTCTTAATTCCCTAATCAAAAGCTGATTCGCCGAATGCTTTTTTATCCCAATCCGGTAATATCCCGTTTCCATACCACGGTAATCATCACAACGACGAATTAAAATTCCTCTCTCAAGAAGAAGCTCATCCAGTTTTACATCCTTTTCCCGGAAAAGAATGTAATTTGCTACGCTCTGTACAACATTAAATTTTAATTTAATAAGTTCTTTTGTTAGATAAGAACGCTCTTTTTGTATATATTTCCTGCTTTTGTCCAGATATTCCTTTTCCTCTAAAGCAGCAAGGCCTGCTCTTTGTGCAACAGCGGATACATTCCAGTACTGCCTTATCTTCCGAACCGTTTCCAAAACCATTTCATCACCACAGACTGCATAGCCCAGCCGAAGACCTGCCATGGCATAATTTTTGGTGAAAGCCTTTATAAGAAACAAATTCGAATACTCTTTGGAAAACCCTGTCATGGATGGCTCATCCGTAAAATCCAGAAAACATTCATCCAGGACCACCATAATCCCATATTCCCTGCATTTACGCAATATTTCTATAATTAAATCCTGTTTTAATATGTTTCCGGACGGATTATTCGGATTACATAGGAAAATCATGTCATAAGATGCATCCAGCATCCCAATTAATTTTTCAAGAGTATTCCATGAGCTGATGGTAAAACCTTCCTCTTCCGGCATCGGAAAATATTTCACTTCAGCCCCCACTGCTGCAAGTGCCTTTTCATATTCGGAAAATGCCGGAACCAAAACCATTGCTTTTTTCGGCATGACTGCCCGGACAACATCATAAATCAGTTCTGAAGCACCATTAGCACATGAAATCCAGTCTTTTGGCACATTTTCCAGTTCTGCCAGCTTTTCGCGCAGCTTTCGGCAGTCATGATCCGGATAGGTTTCATATGCTCCCACATTGGATTGAAGAATCTTTTTTACCCCCTGTGGCATGCCTAAGGGATTTAAACTGACGGAAAAATCATATTTGATATCCGGCTTGGAATAAATATCACCGCCATGCTGATACATGATTTCCTTCTCCACCTTTCATTTCTTTCATCAACTTACCAGTATCACAAATAGCTTTATCAGTCCAAAAAGAACCAGTGCCAAGAAAGCCGTTCCCATCATCAGCCGGTTTGCATGTACAATATCGTCTGCTTCAACCGGCCGGAGGTCTTCTCCGATATAAGGCTTTTCATAAAGCTTTCCAAAATAATATGCATTTCCTGCAAGTCTTATATGAAGTGCCCCTGCACACACAGACTCTGTCTGGGCTGAATTCGGGCTCTTGTGCCGGTAACGGTCTCTCTTAAAAATCTTTGCTGCCATGACAGCATCATATCCATTGGCTCCTGCCGAAATAATCATTAATAGTGCTGCAAGTCTTGACGGAATTATATTTACCACATCATCCAATTTTGCAGGAAAAAATCCAAACCGGATATACCGTTCATTCCGATAGCCTGTCATGGAATCCATCGTATTAACTGCCTTATATGCCATTCCCAGTGCTCCACCGCCGATCACCATATAAAATAACGGTGCTATTACCCCATCTGATGTATTTTCCGCCACGGTTTCTACCGCCGCCCGAATAATTCCTTCCTTATCCAGACACTCAGTATCCCTTCCAACAATCATGGAAACGTCTTTTCTTGCCTTGAGAATATTCTCTTCTTTCAGAGAATCATACACTTTCATGCTTTCATCACGAAGACTTTTAGCCGCAAGCATTTGATAACACACAAAGCTCTCCAGTAAAAATCCCACCGGTGCGCACCACTGATACAGCAAAAATAAGATTCCATATGGAAGAACCCCATAGAATAATAACATCAAAATTACCAGACACAGTCCTGCCAGCCGTTCCCATGCAGGAAAAATCTTTCGGAGTATTGTTTCCAATTTTGTAATCGTCTTTCCCATCAATCGGACCAAATGTGGCATTTCATGCGGATCTCCAAATATTAAATCCAGATTAAATCCAATAAAAACAGCAATAAGTGAAACAATCCAATGGCTCATGATTTTTCTTTCCTATCTCTCATCTTTCTTCTCATCCTTTATGACCTGACTAATCCCACAGATCATCCTGGTTACTTTCTCTGACTCTTTCGTCAGATAACACATGAGTCTTCCATAAATTTCCCGATAATCTCTCTCTTCCTTAGAAAGCGGAACAATCCCACAACCAATTTCGTCTCCAATCATAATTATCTTTGGATTTTCCCGCACCAGTCTTTTTACAAACAGTTCCCTTTTACTTTCGGAAGACAGCTTGCTTAAGTAACGCCTGACCAAAAGATGAAAATGATTTACCAGCTTTACCCGAAAAATATCTTCAAACTCAAGCAGCGCTCCATCATCCTCTAAAGGCGCATTCTGCGGCCTTTCTAATGTTAAATCATATTTTAATCTGACAATTTCCCCTTTATTTTGCCCACTTCCGCCAATATATATTTCCATAGAAGGTTCCTCTTTTCATTCTACAATCTGCATCCAATCACTACAGTGAATGCCATAAACAATTCACTAACCTGAATCAGGAATCCAGCCATATCTCCGGTCATTCCGCCAAAATTTTTTCTTACCATCCTGCAAAACCATGCAATGAGTACCGTAAAAACACAGCTGATTAAAAAACCAACCACATAATCCACCATAAAGCATGCACATCCCGCACCGGCAATAAAAAGAACCAGCACGGTTGAAACCGTTCTCTTTGCCTGACTCTTTGTAAAAGTATACAAAGTACCTTCCTTTCTTGCATTTTGGGACAACATTGCAAGAAGACAAGCCACCGCACGGGACAAAACAAATCCAAGACTAATCAGTACAACTTCCTTTTCCGTAGCAGCCTGAGAAAAAATCCCTGCCATTGCAATCATATAAGCCGCCGCCCAGATAACAGCAAATGCTCCTACGTGGGGATCTTTTAAAATTTCCAGCTTTTTTTCTTTTTCTCCATAAGATGATAACGCATCCATCACATCAATATAACCATCCATGTGAATCCCACCGGTTATCACCAGTGGAATCAGCGATGCAGTGCATCCATAAAATATATCATTAAATGATAATTTAACATATATCCAATGCCAGGAAATCAGCGCAATTCCAATCACAAAGCCCACGAGCGGAACAAAGCACATACTATACCTGAGATTTTCCTCTGACCAGTCTGTTCTTCCTGTGGGAATCTTTGAATACATGGCAAATGCAACTTTCAAGGAATTAAATATTTTCAAGAAAATCCTCCTTTCGCAGTTCCTCCCTGCTTCCTTTTAGGAACACAGGAATTCCATACACCAGCTCCACAACATATTCTGCTCTTCTGGCAAGCATCGCATTGATTTGTTGCAGAAATACAATATATTTTTGCGTAAAATCGTCATAAATCCCACCGTCCGAAGCCACTTCATTGCTAACCACCACCAGATGAATACCTTTTTCCTCCAGTTTACCCAGCTGTCTTACAATATACTCCACCACATCGTTCCTTTTCGTAAGAAACATCTCATTCGCAAGAAGATTGGAAATGCATTCCACCATTGCAGAACCACCGCCCGATAAAGGCACTTCTCCCACATCCGTTTCCTGCTCAACAGTAATAAAATCGTGTTTCTTTCGGAGATTTACATGTCTTTGTATTCTCTCTTTTGTTTCCCTGTCGTCGGTCTTATGCATGGTTGCCACATAATAGTGTGGTCCCGGCAATTTTGCAAGAATTTTCTCCGCAAATTCCGACTTTCCGCTTGCAGCCCCTCCTGTAACCAATATCATCATAATGGCTTATATGCCTCCATATTAATATCCGAGAAGGTAATATTCTGCGAATAAATCTGATGTGCCATGTCAATGAGCGGAAATATGCTGACCGCTCCGGTTCCCTCTCCAAGAGCCATGTCTGCATAAATCAAAGGCTCCTTTCCCAGCTTTTCACTAAGCATTCTGCATGCCGGCTCTTTTCCAGCATGTGATGGAATAATATAGTCAATTATATCTTGATTTAACATTGTGGCTAATATGGCAGAAATAGTGGAAATCAACCCATCAGCTATAACCGGAATCTGATAAATGGCCCCGCCAGCAAATAAGCCCGTCATCCCTGCAATATCAAGCCCGCCGATTTTAGCAATCATATCAACCGGGTCATCCGGATTCGGCTGATTGACTGCAATCGCTCTTTTAATCACATCAATTTTCCGTTTCAGGCCTTCCCCGGATAATCCCGCGCCTTTTCCAGTCACAAGCTCCGGCTCTCTTCCAAGCAGCATACTGGCAATTGCACTGCTGGTTGTCGTATTTCCAATTCCCATTTCGCCGGATGCAATCAGATCAAATCCCTGTTTTCTGGCATAACCCGCCATCTCAATACCATAGAGAATTGCCTGGATACACTCTTCCCGTTTCATTGCAGGTCCCACGGCAATATTTTCCGTCCCTCTCCTTACACAAAAGTCCAATACCCCCGGATGGCCTACTTTCTTTTTCATGCCGATGTCCACCGGAATCACCGTGACATTACTGATTCTGCCCATCAGATTTACATTTGCCCTGCCTTCGGCGAGATTTTCTGCCACAATGGCAGTTACCGACTCATCTGTCTGACTGATTCCTTCACAAACTACACCGTTATCCGCACAAAAAATCACAGCACACTTTTTCTTCACAGGAGCATCCATATCCTGACGCACCGCTCCAATCTGACAGAGTAATTCCTCCAGTCTTCCCAAACCGTTCAACGGCTTCGCAATGGAATTCCAGCGTGCTTTACACTGACGAAAAATCTCCCTGTCGGCTGGCCTGATTTGAGATATCTTTCTTGTTAATTCATCATTTAATCTTTGAATTTCATCCATTTTACAGCATTCATCCTTTACCATATTCCTGATACTCCCTGCACTTCTTACAAAAATTCTCAACTGCCATTTCATTTGCCGGAAAATACAAATGTGTAAATCCCGCTGCTAATGTATCACGAACATATCCACAAAGATAAGGAGGTTCCTCATTATTTTCCTTACCCGCAATCTTTTTGCTCAAAAAAGCATCCCCATTCTCTTCACTATCCCAATAATGGAATTCATGTCCAACCAGTTTTTCGCCTTTTTTACATAACAGATTATCCTTTAATGCTTCCAGCGACACATAGCCAAACCGGACCAGATTTTTTTGTTTCTTACATGTTCCCGGTAGAATTCCAGTCATGGCATGCATTTCATGATGCAAATCCTCCAGTGCTTCTTTCAGATACATATAGCCTCCGCACTCAG
>CAMEUH010000018.1 GCA_945938055.1 uncultured Eubacteriaceae bacterium
TGTAAGGGGTATGAACCAACTCTGCCATATGCCATTGATATTGAGGCATGCGGGGATGATGAGGTGAAAGGAAGACAAAACAGCATTTCTAAAATTGCAAGAACACAGGTCATTAATACCTTTGTGAGTGTCATTAAGAGTCAGGGCAAGGAACCAATGCTGTATTCGAATAAAAGCTGGCTGGAAAATCAGATTGATCTTTCCCAAATCAGCTGTAAAATCTGGTATGCAATGTGGCCGGGAGAAGAGGCAGAGGAAGGTGAGACCGGGCGCAATGTACCAAATAATGATGCATATGAAAAAGATGAGACTAAGTATCCGGACATGAAGGTGGAAATCTGGCAGTATAGTGACAAAGGACAGGTAGAAGGAATTGAGCCGCTGGTTGATTTAAATGCGTGGGTTCCGTCTCTTGAATAAGAAGAGAATCAGGTGAGTTTATGAAAGATTTGACAAAAGGGAATACACTAAAAGTGATTATTAATTTTACAATTCCAATCTTTGTCGGAAGCCTGTTCCAGCTGTTTTACAGTCTGGTAGATACGAGGATTGTGGGAAGTACGCTGGGAGAGGAAGCTCTGGCCGCTGTTGGGGCAACAGCTACTTTAAATTCCCTGATAGTCGGATTCCTGATTGGACTGACCAATGGTTTTTCTGTTATCACGGCACAGTATTTTGGTGCGGGTGACAAGGATAAAGTAAGGAAAAGTGTTGCCCAGTCATTACAGCTTGGGTTGATCTTATCTGTTTTTTTGACCATTATCAGTGTTACCGGTCTGAAGCATATACTGCAGTGGTTAAATATGCCCGAGGAGCATTTCTGGCAGGGTTATGCTTATATCGTGGTGATTCTTGCCGGCATGACGACTGCAATGCTATATAATGTCTGTGCCAGTGTCCTTAGGGCAGTTGGTGATACGGTTACACCATTATGTTTTTTGATTATTTCTACGCTATTAAATATTTTCCTGGATTATGCATTGATTCTGGGAGCTGGTATGGGTGTGGAAGGTGCCGCATATGCGACAGTCATTTCCCAGGCAATTGCATTTGTATCCTGTGCAGTTTATATGTTTCGGAAATATGATTTTCTGCGCTTTCAGAGAAAAGATTTTGGATTTGACAGCCAAATGGCAGGAAGAATTCTTACTTCCGGTCTTTCCATGGGATTCATGCAGTCCCTGGTGTCCTTAGGAACCGTATCGCTGCAAAGTGCAATTAATACTTTTGGAACGAATACCATTGTAGCACATACGGCGGCACGTAAAATCACGGAGCTTTTCATGCTTCCATTCGGTGTACTGGGAATGACCATGACGACGTTCTGCGGGCAGAACCGGGGTGCCGGAAGGATTGACCGCATTAAGGATGGAATTAAGAAAGCTCTGTTTCTGGCATGGGGCTGGTGTGCACTGGTGGTGCTGGCGAGCTATACCATTGCTCCATTTCTAATCCGTGCGGTTACGGCAACAACGGTCAGGGAAGTAATTGATACAGCTGTTTTATATCTGAAGGTGGATACCTTGCTTTACTTTGTTACAGCGGTCATTACTATTTTCCGGAATGCACTGCAGGGCATTGGAGACTGGTTTGTTCCGATTATTTCAAGTTCCATAGAACTGGCAGGAAAAATACTTGTTGTAATTTTTCTTACACCGCTTCTTCATTACTGGGGGATTATTCTGGCGGAACCGATTGTATGGATATTAATGGTTATTCCACTAATTATTCGTATGTTTACACATCCATCATTAAAAAATACTGGAGGTACGGCATAACATGGCAAAAATGGAAGATGATGACGAAAAACTGGAAGAAAAAATTGATGAACTGTTAGTGTACGTAAAGAGGAAAGTGCGAAGAGGAATTGCAAGAGTAGTATTTGGAAGAACCTTCATGACGATTTTGATACTTTTGCTTCAGATTGCAGTACTGTATGTTACAATTCGGGAATATGAAAAATATTCAGCAATATTCTTTACAGGTTCTACCATTATTTCCGTTATTGTGGTGTTCTTAATCATTAATGAGGAAATCAACCCCATGTATAAGCTGGCATGGATTATTCCGGTCGTGGCATTTCCTGTTTTTGGAAGTACAATCTATCTTTTTGTCCGTTTTCAGCCGGGTCCGGCAATCATGAGAAAAAAGATGGAGAACCTGAATAAGAAGATTACACCGCTTTTAAAGCAGGACAAGGAAGTAAGGAAGAATCTGGAAAAGGCCGATAAAGATGCATTTAATACAGCACGTTATTTGAATGCCACATTAAATTATCCGGTTTTTGATAATACAACCACCGAATATTTCCCAATCGGGGAAAAAATGTTCCGGAAAATGCTTCTGGAGCTGGAAAAGGCGGAAAAGTTTATCTTTTTGGAATATTTTATCATTGAAAACGGAATTATGTGGGATGCTGTTTTGGAGATTCTCAAGAGTAAAGCAAAAAAGGGCGTCGAAGTACGGGTTATGTATGATGGCATCTGTTGTTTTAAACTGTTGCCGTATTCCTATCCGAAACAGCTAGAGGAAATGGGAATTAAAGCCAAAATTTTCTCCCCTCTGGTGCCGATTCTTTCTGTCCACCAGAATAACCGTGACCACCGAAAGATTATGGTCATTGATGGAAAAACTGCTTTTACCGGCGGTATAAATCTGGCGGATGAATATATCAATGAAGTGGAACGATACGGACACTGGAAAGACACAGCAGTAATGCTTAAGGGAGAGGCTGTAAAAAGTTTTACCTGTATGTTTCTTCAGCTATGGAATATTGATTCCAAGGAACCGGATAAATCGTTTGACCGCTATATGCCGCAGGAGAAGTTCCCAAGACAGAAGGGGTATGTCATTCCATATGGTGATAGTCCGCTTGATAAGGAGAATACCGGAGAACAGGTATATTTTGATATTATTAATCAGGCAAAGGATTACGTGCATATCATGACCCCATATCTGATTGTTGACAACGAGATGATGATGGCACTAAAAGGTGCGGCAAAAAGAGGTGTGGATATCAAAATCATCATGCCGCATATTCCGGATAAAAAATATGCATTTTATCTGGCAAGAAGTTATTATGCAGAATTAATTCGTGCAGGCGTAAAAATATATGAATACCGGCCTGGTTTTGTGCATTCCAAGGTATTTCTCTCGGATAACGAAAAGGCAGTCGTGGGAACCATTAATTTGGATTACCGAAGTTTGTTTCTGCATTTTGAATGTGGTGTGTATATGTACAAAACGGAGTGCATTCCGGATATGATAAAAGATTATGATGCGACATTGGATAAATGCTTTTGCGTGACAAAGGATTATTACTACGGATTACCATTCTGGCAGAGGATTGCAGGGCGTGTGCTGCGACTGATTGCTCCATTAATGTAAAAAAGATAAAAGCGGCTTTTAGAGGATTGGTTCATGCCTTTCCTTTTAAGGCCGCTTTTATAATTTTATTATCGTTTAATCTCAAATTCCTGATTCATCAGGCGGAAAATAGACTGTTTATCGTCCGTGATATTAAAATCACCATGGATGGTATGCTTAATTACGGATGATGATACAGCAAAATTCACAATATCCTGTGGATCCATGTCTTCCATGAGGGCATAAATGAGACCACTGGAAAAGGCGTCACCACCGCCAACACGGTCAAGGATATTAAAACGGAATGTTTTACTTTCATATGTTTCACCGTTGTACCAAAGATATGCCTTTAAGGAATTCTCGCTGCCGGAATGTACATACCGTACATGGCGGGCAATCGCCTTAAAATCATAACGGCTGGCAAGCTCTTTAAAGATACGGTCCTGTTCCTTAAAGGAAGGCTGAAGACTTAATCCTTCTTTTAAATCACGTCCATCCGGTCCCGGAAGATTAATTGGTTCAATTCCAATCAGTACATCCACATATGGAAGATATTCCGTGATACAGTCACGGGCTTCCTGCCACTCCCAGAGAGCACTACGGTAATTGCCGTCAAAACTTACGGTAATGCCAAGTTCCTTTGCCGCAATTAATGCATTTTTAATAAGGACGCGGCAATTTGCGGATAAGGCAGGAGTAATACCACTTAAGTGCAGCCAGTCATAACCGGCAAGTACTTCCTTAAAATCAATATTCTCATAGTTATATGTTGCAAAGGAGGAACCTTTACGGTCATAAATTACTTTGGAAGAACGAACGGCAAAGCCTTCTTCCAGATAATAAATACCAATTCGTTCACCGGCGAAAATTGTCTTGGACATGTGAACATCATTTGTCCGTAAATAACGTACTGCAGACTTACCGACGGAATTATCCGGAAGTACGGTGAAGAATGTACTGTCTACACCAAGATTGGCAAGTGCGGCAGCAACATTGGCTTCTGCTCCGCCATAGTTTACAATGAAAGAATTGGCGGTGCGGATTTTTTCATAATTTGGAGGAGAAAGTCGTAAAAGGATTTCTCCAATGGTGATAAATTTAATATCTTTTATATTCTTCATAAAACCATCCTCTATTTGTAATACGATTTATCATCATAGTAGCATAAAATTTCCTGTTTGTCTAATAGGAATACACCTTGCAAAATTCAGTTAAATTCTAAAAATAGAATGCAAATAATGTCATTTTGTGATAAAATGTATAATAAACTTATGAATTGGAGGGATAAATATGGCAGAAAGAGTAGAATTAATCTACAAATCACGGGATGGAATAACACAGATACATGCAACAGAATGGCTGCCGGAAGAAAGACCTCCCAAGGCAGTTCTTCAGATTGTTCATGGAATGAAGGAATTTGTGGATCGTTATGACGGATTTGCACGTTATATTGCTGACCGGGGATTTATTGTGGTTGGGGAAGACCATCTTGGTCATGGCAGGACGGCGATTTCGTCGAAAGACTTAGGGTACTTTGCAAAGAAGGATAGCGATGTTATTCTGGTAAGAGATGTACATCGTCTGAAGAAAACAATACAGTCGGAATACCCGGGACTGCCATATTTTATTTATGGTTTCAGCATGGGTTCTTTTATTACAAGAAAGTACCTTACCATGTATGGAGAAGGAATTGATGGAGCAATCATTGGCGGAACAGGATGGATTGCAGAAAGCCGGCTGCGATTTGGAATTACGATTACAGCACTTCTGGCAAAGTTTCATGGGGACCGGTATTGTAGTGACATGGTAGAGAAATTAGCCATGGGCGATTATAACAGACGCATCAGCAGACCAAGAACACCATCGGATTGGATTTGCACGGTGAATAGTGTTGTAGACCAGTATGAAGCAAATTCGAAATGCGCATTTCCGTTTACGGTAAATGCATATAATACATTATTTAAAATCATACAATACGTTCAGGAACCGAAGAATGTACAGAGAATCCCTGAGGAGCTTCCCATTATTTTTATGTCTGGTCTTCAGGATCCGGTGGGAGACTATGGAGAAGGTGTGAAAAAGGCAGCAGAGTTTTATATGGTAAATGGAATGAAGAATGTTTCTATTAAACTATATGATGGGATGCGGCATGAGATTCATAATGAAGAGAGAAAACATATCGTATATCTTGATATGCTGGAGTGGCTGGAAAGTCTGTTGTAAGAGTGGAGGTATGCCATGTTTAAAATTGCTTTTTTTAAAACAAAGCCTTATTATAAGACCTATTTTGAGAAAGTTCTGCTGGAAAAGGAATGCATGCCAAAGTTTTTTGAAATGCCGCTGACGGAAGAAACCGTATTTCTTGCGAATGGGTGTGACGCAGTATGTATTCCGTTGTCGTCAAGAGTAGACCGGATCATTATTAACAAGATGCATGGAATGGGAATACGATATTTATTTGTGATTGGTATCGGAAGCCAGAATATTGATGTGCAGGAAGCAGAAGATAAATTACAGATTATTCTGATTGATGCGTATTCAACGGAGTCCGTTGCGGAGTATTCCTTCGGAATGATGCTGGCAGCATCCAGGCAAATCCATAGAAGCTATATCCGTACAAGGGACTATAATATCAGCAGAAGCGGTCTGATGGGAAGTAATGTGGAGGGAAAGACAGTTGGAATTATTGGAATGGGCAGGGTTGGAAGCCGTGTTGCCCAGATGTATCAGTGTTTTCACGCAGATGTGATAGCTTATGATATTGTTCCGAGAGAAATAAAAGAAGTGAATTTTGTTGAACTGGAAGAACTGTTTGCAAGGAGCGATATTATTTCCATTCATATTCCGACCACGAAAGAGACAAATCATTTGATTAACAGATATACCATAGAGAAGATGAAAAAAGGAGTCATTCTGGTTAGTACATCCGGTGCGGGTGTCATCGAGTTTTATGACTTAATGGAAGCACTCCGGCAAAAAAATAAAATTGGTGCGGTGGCAATTGACTACAATGAAGAAGAGGACCGCAGGCCGGATATCATAAGCTTTGCAGATGAGGATTTAGAGGATATCATTACTCAGTTGTCTGCATTTAATAATGTTCTTCTGACATCTAATCTGGGATACCATACAGCTGAAACAATGGATGCAATCGCAGAAGATCTGGTATTTAAAATTGGAGAGATTCAGAAAGCGGAAAAGAATTTGTAAAAGGAGAAGACCGGTTTTGTTATAGCCGGTCTTCATAATGAGTCATGACAGGCTCGTTATAGCCTTTTAAATTCATGCTCCGTGCCCGCTCAATTAAAAATTTGTACCGTTTGGTTGCGGCATTCATCATGTAAATATAACAGTCAATTAAATCCGGTTCGGTTACCTGCTGAAAGTTGGAAAATGCGCTATCCATGGCATTTTGAGCAAGCTGGATTTCGCCGAGAAGGTTTTGTTCGTCATAAGATAAGGATTTTTTTTCGCGTTTCATATAATACCCTCCTACTACTTTTATGTACATTTTTCCCAGCAAAAGAAAATTTAAACAAAAAATAAAAAAAGTATTTGACAGACATCACATGTTGTTTTATAATCGACATCACAAACAAATCTTATTTTAAGAGTCATCTTAATTCGAATTTTCCCATGGAACAATTTAATAATTGAATGAAATGCAAATGAAAATGATTTTTTGGGGAGGGATTTTTATAAGAAAAACATGCATTATTCATGATAGCGACGAGGTATATGCATACCGGCTGATGAATTATCTGAAGGCCAAGGCTGTTTTGCCATATGATTTTATGGTATTTACGGAGAAAAGTGCATTACTGGAATATCTGTCCGTGAATGAGACAGAGGTTTTATTTACTAATGATGAGGAAATCTTATTCAGACAAAAAGAATGGAAGGTTCATAAAATTCTAAAATTATCAGAAGAACAGTTCGGGGATTTGGACTGTGAATCGTTGGAGTATCATCCGGTTTTCAAATATCAGTCAACAGAAAATATTGTAAAAGAGATGTTGTGCTACTGCACGGAGGGAAGCTTTTATTCCGCAACAGGCCAGAAGGAAACGCTCAAAGGCCATATTCTGGGAGTATATTCTCCGATTGGACGATGTCACAAGACTACATTTTCGTTAATGCTGGCAAATGTGCTGGGGAAAAAGTACAGGGTACTGTATCTGAATCTGGAAGAATACACGGGATTGAAAGAAGGACTCTTAAAACAGTCGGCGGGTAGTCTTTCTGAGGTAATGTACATGTACCGCAGGGGATTTCCCGGCTTAAGAAACCGTACGCAGGATATGATAGAACATTTGGGAAAATTCGATTATATTCCGCCGGTGGAATGTCCCGATGATGTGGCAGATATTTTGCCGGAGGAATGGACAACCTTTCTGGGGTATCTGTTAGAAGCCATGGAATATGATTTTCTGGTGATTGATATCGGAAACCTTGTCAAAAAACCATGGTACTTTTTTGAAATCATGGATACGGTATTTATACCGGAGGCTCAGGATGAATGGGGAAAAAGAAAATTAAAGGAATTTTTTGATGACATGAAAACCATGGGAAGAGGAATTCTTCTGGAAAATAGTACCATGATAAACATTCCGGAAGATGAAGACCTGGAGAAGGGAATGGTAACAATGGAGCAGCTGGAATGGAGCACAATGGGCAGTTTTGTCAGAAAGGTGGTAAATGAAAGAGGTCTTTAACGAAATACAGGGAATTGTACGAAATAAGGTAGACATGACAAGAGAAATGAGTGAGGAAGAAATAGGGCAGATTATTGATGAAACAATACTGGAACTATCTTCGAAGCATCACATGACACTAAAGGAGAAGGAACAGGCAGCAACGGAAATATTTAATTCCATTAAAAGACTGGATATCCTTCAGGAACTGATTGAGGATGATGCAATTACGGAAGTGATGATAAATGGGCCGGGAAATATTTTTTATGAAAAAGGAGGAAGGATTTATCAATGGGAAAAGAAGTTTGTAGATGAAAACCGGCTCTACGATATCGCACAGCAGATTGCAGCAAAGTCCAACAGGATTGTCAATGAATCGGTTCCGATTCTGGATACACGTTTAAGCAACGGCTCAAGGGTGAATATTGTCCTTCCGCCTGTGGCACTGGATGGACCGGTCATTACCATCCGGAAATTCTACCAAAGTCCCATTACGATTCAGAAGTTAATCCAGATGGGCTCGATTACGGAGGAGGCAGCATTTTTTCTGGAAATGGCAGTAAGGGCAAAATACAACATTTTTATTTCGGGAGGAACCGGCTCCGGGAAAACTACTTTCCTAAATGCACTTTCCAATTACATTCCTTCCGATGAGAGAGTCATTACAATCGAAGATTCCGCAGAACTGCAGATTCAATCGGTCAGTAATCTGGTAAGGCTGGAAACTAAAAACGCTAACGTGGAAGGAGAGAATGCCATAAGCATCCGGGATTTAATTAAATCGTCCTTAAGAATGCGACCTGACCGGATTGTGGTGGGAGAAGTCCGGGGAGCAGAAGCGATTGACATGATCACTGCAATGCTCACCGGACATGACGGAAGTCTGTCGACCGGTCATGCCAATAGTCCTCAGGACATGCTTACCCGCATTGAAACCATGATAATGATGGGAATGGATATTCCGTTACAGGCGATTAAGAATCAGATTGGTTCTGCCATTGATATTGTGGTTCATCTGGGAAGACTGCGGGATAAGACGAGGAGAGTATTGTACATAGAAGAAATCGAGGGAATTGTTGATGGAGAAATCCGGCTGAATCCTTTATTTGAATTTGAGGAAGAAGGAGAGGAAAACGGCTGTGTTCTTGGCAGTCTTGTGCGAAGGAATGCGTTGATTCATGATGGGAAAATGAAAGGAGCAGGAATTGAAAAATTTTAGAAAGAAAATAAGGTCTGCATTCACTTATCAGATGGGAAAAAAAGATTTGTTTATAGGTATGGTGGAGGGGACTGGAATTTTTATGTTAACGGCATGGCTGTTTTTTGACAGTCTGTTCGCAGTCATTTTCCTCCTTCCATACATGGTGATTCATTTAAAGAAAAGGGAAAAGACAATTAAGGAAAAGGAAACAGAGCGTATCAGCATGCAGTTTAAGGATGGAATGCTGGCAATCAGCGCGTCACTGGGAGCAGGATATTCGGTTGAAAATGCTTTCCGTGAGGCGATTAAGGAACTGGAGAATCTTTATGGAACAAAAGCCTTCATGGCGGAGGAATTAAGAAAAATAGTCCGCAAAATTGATTTAAACGAAAATGTGGAAGATGCGTTAGAGAAAATGGCAGAAGAAATTGAATTAGAGGATGCCATATATTTTGCACAGGTATTCCGGTTTGCAAAAAGAAGTGGAGGAAATCTGATGGAAATTATCGGAAAAACAGCCGGCATTATCAGCGATAAGCTGGGGGTACAGGAAGATATCCGTGTTTTAATCAGTGGAAAGAAAATGGAGCAGAAAATCATGAACTGCATGCCATTTGGAATCATTGCATACATGCGGATGGGAGCTTATGAATTCATTTCACCCATGTATGGGAATCCGGCAGGAGTATGTGCCATGATAATCTGCCTGGGATTATATCTGGCAGCGTTAACATTGTCAGACAAAATTGTGCAAATTAAAGTGTAGAGGGCGTGAAAATATGATAATTTACATGATACTCCTTCTGGTGGAAGGAATCTGGATTATAAGGTACTGGTCTTATAAAAAAGAAATTTTTGAAAAGCTGCCCCGGAAAGGCAATGAATTACGACAGTTCTATCCACCGGCATATGCAGTTCTTGTCATGCTAAACCGGTATCAGGTACGTCTTTCCAACCAGAGGCGGAAGAAAAGAATCGAGAGCCTGAATGCCATAGAGGAATATAAGGAAACGGAAATTATATACAACATAAGAAGAATTGCACTGGTTATGCTGATGGTATTGATGTGTGCCACGCTGGGACTGCTTTATGAACTGGCAAACTGTCCGGAAGAAAAAATTACGGATTACAGGATTATGAGGCCGAATTATGGAGCAGATAAAGAACCTGTTGAATTTTGGGCAAACGGAAATCAGATTAAGACAGAGATTACGGCAAGAGAATATTCTCTGGAAGAAGTTCAGGAAAATTTTGTAAAGGCATATGAACTGCTTTTAAAACGGATTCTACTGGAAAATGAAAGTCTAAAGGAAGTAAGAAGTGATTTGAATCTGGTTACATATCTGGAAGAATATGCGATGAATGTAAGCTGGATGTCATCCATGCCGGAGGTAATAGATGTTTATGGAAGTGTTCATAATTATGATTTTCCGGATGAAGCCAGCGAGACGGTTGTGCTGACAGCCATGTTATCCTACTTGGACTATGAGTGCAGATATGAGATAGATATCTGTGTGAAGGCACAGGTTCTGGATGAAGAGGAAAAATTTGTGCGAAATCTCCTTGTGGCAATCAGGGAAAATGATAAAAGAGAAAAATATCTGGAAACGGTTTCGCTGCCGGAACAGATGAATGGAGTGCCTGTCCAGTATGAGGAAAAGAAGGAAAATAACGCATATTTGCTTCTGATTCTTGGACTTACGGCTGCTGTAGCGGTTTTCTTTGGGATGGACAAGGATTTGGAATCCAAAGTGAAGGAAAGAGAAAAGCAGATGCTTTTGGATTATGCAGAAATTGTATCGAAGCTCAACATATTATCCGGTGCCGGAATGAGTATTTTTAAGGCGTGGGAAAAAATTGTAAGGGATTATGAAAAGAAAATGGAAAATGGGAAAGAAAAAAAGCGGTTTGCTTATGAAGAAATGAAGATAACATACTATGAAATCCAGTCTGGTGAATCAGAAAGCAATGCGTATTCCAATTTTGGAAAACGCTGTAATATACATGAATATCTAAAATTAGGAGCATTGCTGGAACAAAATGTGAAGAAAGGAGCGAAGGGATTAGCAAAAATGCTGGAAGAAGAATCGGTTCAGGCATTTGAACAACGGAAGAATCTTGCGCGAAAACTTGGGGAAGAAGCTGGAACGAAACTGTTAATTCCGATGATTATGATGCTTGCGATTGTAATGATCATTGTACTGATTCCGGCATTTACATCATTTAGCGTATAGGAGGTGAGAGGATGTTGAGAAAAATAAAAAGTGCATTGAAGGATAATGCCGGAATGGGCGTTATCGAAGTAATTCTTATCATTGTGGTTCTGATAGGTCTTGTAATTATCTTTAAAGGTCAGATTACATCTCTTGTAAATAGTATCCTGTCAAAAATAACAACACAGGCAAATCGTATTTAAGGAGGAAGAAGAAATGGGGAAAAGAGCGTTAAAGGCTCAGATTACGGTATTTGCGAGCTTAATATTTGGACTGGTTGCAGCACTTCTTGTCGTCATGATAGAATCAGCAGTCTGTACCGGGGCAAAGACAAGGATTCAGAGTATTGTGAATACGGGTGTCCAGTCGCTTTTTTCCCAGTATTCGAGACCGCTTCTGGAAAATTATGAAATATTTGGCGGGGTAATTAGTGACGAGAAAGAGATTGTAAATTCTCTAAATCAATCCTTGTACGAGAATTGCACTACAAAAAAAATCTTTGCGCCAGGGCTGGATTTTGATCCGTTTGGCATCCGGCTGTCGGAGACAAATCTGTATGACTTTGAGATGTTGACAGATAAAAATGGGGAAAATTTTTATGATGAGATTATCGAGTACATGAAATATGGGAAATTTGATGACAGTCTTATGGATTTTGTCCCGGACATGCTGGAAAGTGCCAGGCAAAAAAGTGTGGATGAAGTACGAAAAGAACTGACAGACCGGCAAAAAGAAGCAGGAAAGATTGACAGTAAAATTCTAAAGCTCCTTACCCTTGTGGAAGGAGTAAAGACCAATGCATATGGATTTCAGTCATTTCTGGGAAATCTTCGGCCCACGGATGCTTTTGTAAAACGAATCTGTGTAAAAGGTACGGAATTTGGCATGACTGGTGTGGATAACCATCTGGTTTATGATGCGGTTGAGAAAAAATATTATGACATTCTTTCGGAATTGAATGGTTTAAAAGCAGATTTAGATTATATTGTTGCAGTATATAATAATCCGATAACGAAGGGAGTTTTTGTGGATACGGGATATAGGATACATGCCATGCAGATTCTGTCCGTGGTTAATGAAACGCTTGAGAAAGTAAATCGGGCGCAGGAATTAATTGCTGAAATTGAGAAAGATACCAGCCAACTGATGGAACACTTAAATGACTCAGAGAAACTGCTTGCTCAAAGACAGGCGGATATGACGGAAGAAGTTTCCAATGCATTCCGGCAGGAGTTTACTGAGTTAAGAAAATATGAAACCGGAGAGGCAAATCAATTATGTAATATCAATGTGGTCAAAACAGAATTAATTACTGCCGGCAACGTGCTTTTAGAAATGCAGACAGCAATCAGCAGTTTACAGACAGTTTCCATGGATATAGATTCCATTGGAAATGTATATTCCATGATTGATTCGGCGGTATTGACCTGTCAGAACTATAATGCAGCACAGATACAGTTTCAATATTCCGGAGTAACACTTGGACGGGGTAAAAGTCTGGAGGTCATTGAAAAAATAAAAGATGTTTTTACCAATAATATTCTGGCGCTTACCATAGATGATACCAGCCGGATTTCTACGAAAAAAGTTTCATTTACGGATTTATCTTCCATGACATGTGGAACCGGAAAAGGAGCATGGAAAATCATTCTTGACCCGGAGAGCCTGTATCAGGATTTTCTTTATAACCGATATGTAAGTCTGCATTGTTCCTGTTATACCAATCCCAGCCAAAACGGCGCATTAGAATATGAGATGGAATATATTCTGGGCAAAAAGAAGGATGATAAAAGTAATCTGAAGGAAACATTATCCCAATTATTAATGATACGTTTTCTTTCAAATTTTACATACATTATCTGTGATGCAGAAAAAAAGCAGGAGTGCCTGCAGATGTCCACGGCGCTTCTTGGATTTACAGGGGTCTATGGAATCATAAAGGCAGGACAGTTTTTGCTGCTGACGGCATGGGCGTATGGGGAAGGTATCAATGATATCAGGATTTTATTGGAAAAAGGAAAAGTTCCTTTTCAAAAATCGAAAGAAACCTGGAAAACAAATCTTGATGACATTGTGGAAAGCAAGGTGTGCGGCGGGGAAAAGGGAGAGGAGCAGGGACTTTCCTATGAAGAATATTTACAGTTGCTTTTATTTTTAAGAGACAGGGAAACAAAGATTTTCCGTACGATGGATGTCATGGAAATGAACCTGATTTGTCTGGGATATTCTCATGTCAGAATGTATCGCTATTTATATTCGGTAAAGGGTGCGTCACGATTTCTGTTCCGAAACGGAAAATATCAGTATGAGCAAAAATTTGAGTTTCACTATTAAGGGAAAATTGGAGGTGGATAGAAATGCTCTTTTGGGACTCACACAAAATATTCAGAAAGGAAAAACATATAGAAAAAACCAAAATTAAGCATAGGCATACTCCGAAATCAATTTATCAAAAAACCAAAAGGGCAGTTCTATCTGCCTCGATGACTGTGGAAGCAGCTTTTATTATTCCGCTATTTCTCTTTTTCTCCGTAATTCTGGTTTTTGTAATCAATCTCATTAATTTCCAGAACCGCATGAATGAAGCCATGTATGATGTATCCAGAACACTTTCAAAATTGGAATATAATGTTTCGGGAAGTGCCAATTCTGCGACAGCGATGGGAATGTTATACATGAGTCTGAATAAGGAACTGGTTCAGGACATGGGAGTCATGGGAGGAAGGTGGGGAATCACGTTGTTGTCTTCTGATTTTGAAGATGACATGGTGGATTTTGCAGTTAATTATACGATTAAGGTACCATTTGATTTTTTAGGGATTGTGAATCTGAACTGTAGTCAGAGAATGTGTGTCAGAAAATGGATTGGAAATGAGGATAAGGGGGAAAAAGATGATAATTATGGCAATACAGCAGGCAGGATGGTATATATTACGGAAACTGGTAGTGTTTATCATACAAACAGGGACTGTACACATCTTGTTCTTACTAAAAAAAGCATTTCGCAGGAGGAGTTAAAGAATCTGCGCAATGCCGGCGGTGGAAAATATTATGGATGTGAATTATGTGTCGGGAAAAGTATTCCGGAGATGGTTTACATCACAGACTGGGGTGATAAATATCATGCAGATGGTAATTGTAGCGGTCTAAAAAGAGGCGTGTTGACGGTGCCATTGGATGAGGTGGCAGGATGGCCAATGTGCAGCAGGTGTGGAGGTTAAAGAGTGATTATTATAGAGATTATGGAGTTTATTTTTCTGTTATGGGAATCTGTGGAGGATATCAAAAGTCGCAAACTAAGTATATATCCGCTTGGAGTCTTTTGCATGGCTGGGATTTTTCTGCGTTTGTTCTATGAAAAGGGTGGAATGACAGATATGCTTTGCGGAATGAGTATGGGAATCATTATGCTGGTACTGGCAAAGGTAACAGGAGAAGCGATTGGATATGGGGATGGAATGGTAATTCTGATTTGTGGAATTTATTCCGGATGGAAAGAAACTTTGCTGATTTTATTTTTTGCGTTTGTGCTGGTAATGATTTTCTCTTTTGGAGCAATTATAAGGAAAGGCTTTTGCCGTGACATGAGCATTCCTTTTGTTCCATGTGTATTTTTGGGATATTTGGGAGGGCTGGTTTTATGAAGTTAAAGGTTCATGCAAGATTAAAAGCTTCAGTAACGCTGGAAGCAGCGGTGATTGTACCATGGTTTACCCTTATGGTGGTAATGCTGATTCAAGTGGCAATGAAATGCCATGACAGGGTAATTCTGAATAGCATTTCGGATAAAGTGTGTATGGAAATGGAGTTTTCAGGGCTTCTGGCAAAGGAAAAGCAGCAAAGGATGGAGGAACTGGAAAATCAGGGAAATGAATTTATCAGGGATAAAATGATTCAAATGAAAGGAACGATGCACATGAAGGAAGATTTTCTGCATATTGTGACGCAGTATTCTTCCATAGATAAAAACAATCCCATGACATATGTCCGAATGGCGGATGCGGCAGAAAAATTGCTAAAAGGAGGAAAAGAAAATGCCAGACAGCAGAATCATTAATGACATGAGTGCAAATTACCTTCTGGTTACATCAGCAGGAAATGACGGTTCGGGATATGAACATAAAATGTTTGAATACAATCAGATTAAAGGGTTTCTTCCATTTTCCGTGAGCCGGATTAATAATCATCTAACGTATCAATATCAAATCATGGAAATGGACAATTTAGCAAAAGCATATTTTAACAGAGCGTTTAATGTGGAAGATATAAAGTGTATTTTTTCAGCAATCAGCATGGCAGGACAGATGGCGGCAGAATATCTGTTAAATACAGATGCAATCCTGTTAAGTCCGGAGTATATTTTTACCAATGGGACAGAATTGTTTTTCTGCTATTATCCGGGAAATGAAACATCATTTAATCGGGGAATCCGGGAATTGATGGAATATATACTGGAGCGGTTAAATCATGAACATCAGGAAAATGTCATGCTGGCATACGGACTATACCAGAAGGTTCTGAAAAATGCATTTACCATGGAAATGCTGATGGAGGAATTTACAAAACCAAAAGAAAAAATACCGGAACCATGCGCAGAAAAAAATATTGTCATAGTACAGGATAAAAAATGTTATGAGGTAAAACCACAGGGTGAGGACTTACAGGAAAAGGAAGTAGAAAAAGCCGGAAAGATGGCAGATATTATTCAGCTGGAGGAAGAGTTAGAAAAAGAAAGACTAGAAAAGCCGGAACGGAAGAAAAAAACTCAAAAAAACAAGGGGAATTTTCTTTTTTCATTTTCAAGGAAAAAAAGGAGGTTTCAAGATGAGAAGAAGGAAGAGGGAGGCAATACCATGTTGCTGGCAGAGCATCCTTCTTATGGAGGTACCCAGCTTCTGTCATCGAAACGACTGGTAAACCAGGGAGATGGACGAGATATTCTGCTATGCAATTTTCCGATACATATTGGAAATCAGTCAGGAGATGCAGAGTGTAAGATTGATAATATTATGGTAAGCCGCAATCATGCCGTAGTAACCTGGGAATGCGGGGTATATTATGTAGAGGACTGTGATTCAACCAATGGAACTTTTGTGAATGGAAGCCGGATTCCTGCTTATGAACCGGTTCAGGTACGGGAGGGGGACAGTATTTCTTTTGCCAATGAGACGTATTGCTTAAATTGACATAAAATACAATTGATGTTATCTTTTATGTATCAAAAAGATATTCCGGGGTGTGGAATGGTAGAACTCATACAAAAAAAGCTTCAGGAAGCAGGATGCCGGCAGATAGGTGTTAATTATCCGGGAGTAACCTTATTTTGTAAAATACAATATGACACATGCCATGTGCTTGTTGTGGCAGATTATCGAAATCCGGGCGAGAGTAAGCTAAGCACAGAAACTCTGGTGTCACTAAAGGAGTCAGTGACGGTATTTTTAAAAGCAAAGGGTTTTGTTTCTATTAATGTTGTTGTATTAGTGGTTACTTATAGTGAATATCTGGCAGAGGATCTGGTTGATGGCAGAGTGGATTACTGGGTGGCAGACAGTTACCACAATCAGTTCGTGATTCCGGCGGGGCAGCCGGCTTCTTTTGGCGGTTTTGAGACAATTATCCGGAATGCTTTTTATGCGGAAACATATCCAAAGCAGGAAGCTTATGTGGAGCCAAGACAGGAGCAGCCACGGACTTCTATTCGGCATCAGAAAAAACCCAAAAGAAATGCAATTGTCAATGACTTCATTATAGCTGTTAATATCATTATTTTTATTGTGCTGGAATCAAAGGGTTCGACACTGGATGGATATTTTATGCTGGAACATGGAGCGTTTTTCTGGCCGTCCATCAAAATTCACGGAGAAATTTACCGGTTCCTGACGTGTATCTTTATTCATTTTGGGTTTAGTCATCTGGTGAATAACATGATTGTGCTTTACTTTCTGGGAGACAATCTGGAAAGGGCTGTTGGTAAAATGAAATATCTCATTATTTACCTGGTTTCTGGGCTTTCCGGTTCCTTACTCTCATGTATTTACTATCTGATTATTGATGAGTATGTTTTATCCGGAGGAGCTTCCGGAGCAATTTTTGGAGTAATAGGAGCATTATTGTATATTGTAATTATCAACCATGGAAAACTGGAAGATTTGAAGGCCTTTAATCTGATTCTGCTTGTGGTCTTTTCCTTTTATTCGGGTTTTACAAGCACGGGCGTGGATAATGCGGCGCATGTCGGTGGATTTCTTGCCGGTTTGATTCTGGGAAAACTGCTTTATAAAAAACCGGAACAACCGATACAAAATGTTGAATCTGTTTCAAAAATGTATTAAACTATGAGAGGTATGTGTTGATGCAGTAGCAGGAAGGAAGCATACCGGAAGGAATGTGGAGGTTACAATGAAAGTTAATATATATTATGGCGGCCGAGGACTGGTAGATGACCCAGCTATTTCGGTGATAAACAAGATTCAGGAAGTACTGGAAGAATTAAGGGTAACTGTTTCAAAGTATAATTTATATGAAATTCGGAATGGAATTACAACGCTTCCGTTAACGTTAAAGGAAGCAGATGCAGTTGTTCTTGCCACTACCGTAGAATGGCTTGGCATTGGCGGATTCATGCAGCAGTTTCTGGATGCGTGCTGGCTTTATGGGGACAAGTCAAAGATTAGTGAAATCTATATGTTTCCGGTTGTCATGGCAAAAACTTATGGAGAGCGTCAGGCATATGCAACACTGGTAGATTCCTGGGAAATTCTGGGAGGAAAGACCTGTAATGGTCTGAGTGCATATGTGGATGATTCCACGGATTTTGAATTTAATAAGGAATATGCAGCCATTATTGAAAAGAAGGCAGAAGAAATTTACCGGACGGTATCCCAGAAAGCGGTAACACTTCCAAGCAGTAATAAAACCTTGCGGAACATGATGAAGGATACGATTAATTTTACTCCGCAGGAGAGTGAACAGCTTTCCAAGTTTGTTTCTGATGAGGAATTTGTGCAGACACAGAAAAAGGATATTGAGGAGCTTTCTACCATGTTTAAGGACATGCTGGTAGATGAGGCGAATGGCGGAGATGAATATTATACGGAGGTTCTCAAAAAAGCATTTAAGCCACAGCAGGGTGCGAATGCTTCCTACTATCTGATTATCCATGATAAAAAGAAATCCGTGGTTATTGAAGTGAAGCAGGGAAAACTGGAATGTCATCTTGGCGTAAAGGAAAATGCGGATATTGTTGCAAAGCTTACGAAAGAAACATTTGATAAGGTTGTAAATGGAAGAATGACTTTCCAGAGGGCATTTATGAAGGGAGACATCAGTGCCAGGGGTAATTTAAAAACAATAAAATTATTTGATGAATTGTTTCAATTTGGAAAACAATTATCATAGCTTATGATGGCAGCAGGATAAGAACCTTGGAACCGGCATCGGTATTGGTGATTGTCAGGCTGCCATTATGTTTATGGATAACAGTAGAGGCGATGGCAAGACCAAGACCGGAATGATTCTTTTTCTCGCTGGTAAATGGAAGGCATCCTTCGGATAACATTTTTTCCGAAAAACCACACCCATTGTCGCACAGAGTAATCTGAAACATATTGTCCAACCGGGATATGGATAAGGACAAGCGGATATTCTCGGGATTACATGCCTCAACAGAGTTGGTGAGAAGACCTTCGAAAGCTTCTGTCATGTGAGGTACATGGCATGTGATGAAAGAGTCTTCAGCAGAAAAATCATGTGAAAAGGCAAAGTTTATGGCGAAATCCGGAAAATGGGAACGGACATTTTCCATGGCAGTATTCATCAGACTTAACAGATTTATCCGGCTCTGTTCGTCATTTTTGAAGCTGTAACGGAATTTCGCAATTTCATCAAATAAAGAAAGCAGATTTCTGGTACTTAGGCTAATCTTCTGAAAATAGGCATCTTGCGCAATGGAAGGATTGGTCATGGATAACAGTTGACAGTAGCTTGAAATAAGAGCTGCGTGATTGCGCAGATCATGGCAGGCATGAGAAGCGCTGGTTAAGGAATAATCAGCAATCTTCCTGATAAGATTGTAGACTTCAGGGTTCGTAGTCTTTAGTTCATTAATTTTCTGATAATCTTCATGGTTCAGCATTTCGTTTACCTCATATTTTAGAATAACCTTATCATACTCTTTGTGGTGTCCGTTGTAAAGAATAAAAAAATATGTTATTTTAGAATAAGGGTATCGGGGGTGGTGCACCTGCCGGGGATGCCCGGGAAAATATGATTCATAGTAGAGGAGTGGTTATCATGAAAAAGGATGATTGTATTTTTTGTAAGATTGCAAATGGTGTGATTCCGTCGCCGGCAATATACGAGGATGAGGATTTTAAGGTGATTCTGGACCGTGGACCGGCAGCTAAGGGACATGCGCTGGTACTGCCAAAGGAGCATTTTGATAATGTATTCTCAATGGATGATGCGACGGCCGGCAAGGTTTTTGTGGTAGCCGCAAAGGTGGCACGGGCAATTAATAAAACCTTTGGCTGTGATGGAATTAATATTTTACAGAATAATAATGAAGCTGCGGGACAGACGGTATTTCATTTTCACATGCATATCATTCCAAGATATAAGAATGATACGGTTAATGTGGGATGGATACCGGGGGAAGTTACGGATGAGCAGGTGGCAGAATGCGCAGAAGCAATCCGGAAGAATCTGAATTAATATTTGCATTTACCATATTGTCAATATATAATTAGAACTATCATACGCAAAGGATGCCAGAGGGTTTACGGATGGCATGGAAATTGGAGGTAAAAATGATTCAATTAAGTAAAGCAGGCGCTTATCTTATCAATGGAGTGGATGTTGTTGAAGATAGCAGTGAAGCGGCAGCAAAGATTGCATCAATGACAGGTGTGGCACCGGACAAGCAGGATGCTGCACGTAATACAATGGCTTATGGAATCTTAGAGAAGCATAACACATCGGATAACATGGATAAGCTTAAGATAAAATTCGATAAGCTTACATCCCATGATATTACGTTCGTGGGCATTATTCAGACAGCAAGAGCATCGGGACTTGAGAAATTCCCGATTCCTTATGTGCTTACCAACTGCCATAACAGTCTGTGTGCGGTGGGAGGAACCATTAATGAGGATGACCACATGTTTGGTCTGACATGTGCCAAGAAATATGGCGGAGTATATGTTCCACCTCATCAGGCAGTTATCCATCAGTATGCACGTGAAATGCTGGCAGAATGCGGAGCAATGATTCTTGGCTCGGACTCCCATACCCGTTATGGTGCGCTTGGTACCATGGCAATCGGTGAAGGAGGCGGTGAGCTTGCAAAGCAGCTGCTTAATAAGACCTATGATGTTGCCATGCCGGGGGTTGTTGGAATTTATCTGACCGGAGAACCGGCTAAGGGCGTTGGACCTCAGGATGTTGCACTTGCAATTATCGGAGCAGTATTTGCAAATGGTTATGTGAAGAATAAGGTTATGGAATTTGTGGGACCGGGCGTTGCAAAGCTGAGTGCAGATTACCGTATTGGTATTGATGTCATGACCACAGAAACGACCTGCCTTTCTTCTATCTGGACAACAGATGATAAGATTAAGGAGTTCTATGAGATTCATGGAAGAAGTGAGTGTTATAAGGAATTGAAACCGGGTCAGGTTGCTTATTATGATGGCATGGTTTATGTAGACTTAAGTAGCATTAAGCCAATGATTGCAATGCCATTCCATCCAAGTAACGTATATACC
>CAMEUH010000019.1 GCA_945938055.1 uncultured Eubacteriaceae bacterium
TTCCGCGCAGGCAATCACATTTTTAAGTGTTTCCAGATTACGGTCAAAGTAAAGGACCAGTTCTTCGCCGGTAACATCTGCCACGGCTTTTCCTGCATCCGGATTATCCAGTTTCGTCTTGGTCTGTCCTTCAAAACGCGGCTCCGGGTGCTTGATTGCAACGATTGCCGTCATTCCGTTTCTTGCATCAATTCCCGTAAAATTGGCATCTTTTTCCTTCAAAATTCCAAGTTCTCTTGCATACTGGTTAATCACCATGGTGAATTTGGTTTTAAAACCGGTAATATGAGTACCACCCTCCTGGGTAAAAATGTTATTACAAAATCCCAGAATATTTTCCTGAAATTCATCTACAAACTGAAAAGCAATCTCAGCCTCAATTCCATCGATTTCCCGTTTAAAATAGATAATATCATGGATGGCTTCTTTTCCATTATTCAAATCCTGTACGAAGGCTTTAATTCCGTTTGGTTCATGAAAATCAATCACTTCCTCCGGAGAGACTCTCTTATCCATGAAATGAATGGTCAGTTCTGGATTTAAATATGCAGTTTCATGTAGACGGGACTTAACTGCATCTTCCTTAAAGCGGGTCTTTTCAAAAATCTCCGCATCCGGAAGAAACGTAATCTCCGTACCGGTATCATTTTTACGGCAGGTTCCAATCTCCTTTAAAGGATACATAACCTTTCCACGTTCATAGCGCTGCTTATAAACAATTCCCCCTACCTTTATCACGACTTCCAGCCACTCAGACAACGCATTGACAACCGATGCACCAACACCATGAAGACCGCCGGAAATCTTATATCCTCCATCTCCAAATTTACCGCCTGCGTGGAGCATGGTAAATACCATTTCAACTGCTGGGATTCCCGTCTTCGGATGAATACCAACCGGAATACCTCTTCCGTTATCCTTCACCGTAGCTGTTCCATCCGCATTCAGAATGACCGTTATTTCGTTACAGTGTCCTGCCAGATGCTCATCCACGGAATTATCCGCTATTTCATAAATCAGATGATTTAATCCCTTCGTGGATACACTTCCGATGTACATTCCCGGTCTCTTACGAACTGCTTCCAGTCCCTCTAATACCGATATGCTTGTTGCGTCATACTTTTTCTCTGCCATAATTACCTCAACTTCATTTTCAATCCATTTATAAGAAAAACTTTCTTCTGGACTATTTTAATATATAAAAAATTGATTGACAACAAAATTTTCCTGCATAAATCGAGCCGGACCATTCATATTACCGAAAGTCCGGCTCCGTTCATCACACTTATGTATTCAAAACAGTTTCTGCGGATTACATTGCAGAAAGCTTCTTTGTCATCATCGGAATATCCTGTGCAAATGCCAGCGCATCATCCTTGGATATTTCACCTGATGTGTACAAATCAAAAATGGAATCATCCATTGTCTGCATGCCCATTTTCTTGTTTGTCTGCATCGCAGTAGGAATCTGATAGGATTTACCTTCACGAATCAGATTCTTAATGGCAATATTAGCATGCATTACTTCAAATGCAGCCCTACGACCCTTACCATCTGCTGTTGGAATCAGCTGCTGGGAAATAACCGCCTCCAAAACCATACCCAGCTGAACACGAATCTGTTCCTGCTGATGTGGAGGGAAAACGTCAATAACACGGTCTACAGTAGCTGCTGCACCGATGGTATGCAGTGTGGAGAAAACCAAGTGACCTGTTTCGGCTGCTGTGATGGCAGTTGAAATTGTCTCAAGGTCACGCATTTCTCCGACCAGAATAACATCCGGGTCTTCACGGAGTGCAGAACGAAGTGCCGTTGCATAAGTTGCGGAATCCCATCCCATCTCTCTCTGGTTAATAACCGATTTCTTATGCTGGTGAAGGTACTCAATCGGATCCTCCAGCGTTATAATATGTGCACTTCTGCGTTCATTCACAAGATTGATTAAGGATGCAAGTGTAGTGGACTTACCACTACCGGTAGGTCCTGTTACCAGTACCAGACCTCTTTTACGGTTATACAAATCACAAACTGATTCCGGAATACCAAGCTGTTCCGGTGTCGGAATCTTTGTGTTAATCGCTCTCATGACACAGGCGATGGCATTACGCTGACGGAAAGCATTAACACGATAACGTCCGATAGCTCCTGCCGCAAAAGCGAAATCGTAATCACCTGTTTCTTCAAATCCCTCTCTCTGTTTTTCTGTCATCATGCTGTATACGATTGCTTTTGTATCATCCGGCATCAGTCTTGGAAAATTCATAGCAACCAGTTCACCATGCAATCTCATCATTGGCGGTAAGCCAATGGTAATATGAATATCAGAAGCACCTGCTTCTTTTGCAATTAAAATAATCTCCTGTATTGTAGCCATATTCCCTCCAAATTGTTATTAGTCTACTTCGTATGTTACACGAATCATCTCATTAAGACTGGTCGTTCCATCAAGAACATATCTTCTGGCAGCAGCCTTTAATGTTGTCATGCCTTCTGCGATGGCAGCTGCTTTAATCTGGTCCACATCTGCACCATGGGCAATAATAGATTTTAATTTGTTCGATACCGTCATGATTTCATAAATACCGATTCGACCGATATAACCGCTTCCTCCACAATTCTGGCATCCAACCGGTTCATAAATTGTATATTCCTTATCCGGCCGGAGTGACAGCTCACGCTTTTCCTCCATGGTAACCACATGTGGCTTCTTACAATCCTTACATAACCTTCGTACCAGTCGCTGTGCAATAACTCCCACCAGGGAATCTGCAATCAGATATGGTTCAACGCCCATGTCAATCAGACGAGATACGGTATTTGCCGTACTGTTGGTATGTAAGGTACTTACAACAAGGTGACCGGTAATGGATGCACGAACCGCAATTTCTGCAGTCTCGGTATCACGAATTTCACCGATCATGATAATATCCGGGTCCTGACGCAGAATGGAACGAAGTGCATTGGCAAATGTCATTTCTGCCTTAACATTAACCATTACCTGGTTAATTCCGTCAATATTTGCTTCGACAGGGTCTTCTACCGTGATAATGTTAACATCTTCTTTATTCAGGGAACTCAGTGCCGTGTAAAGTGTGGTTGATTTACCGGAACCAGTAGGTCCTGTTACCAGAATAATACCATGTGGATTTTTTAAAATATTATCAAATTTTACAAGATCCTCATCCAACATACCAAGATCTTTCTTCTCTTTCTTAAAACCTGACTTGGAGGCAATACGCATAACGACCTTCTCTCCATAGCAGGTTGGCAGGTTAGACACACGGATATCGTATTCACTACCATCTACATAAATGGTAATACGTCCATCCTGTGGCTTTCTCTTTTCAGAAATATCCATGTTGGACATAATCTTAAGACGCGCCGTAATGGCATTGAGCATGGACGCATCATATGTAATAATCTCTCTTAAGGCTCCATCAATACGGAAACGAACACGGATATATGTTTCCATCGGCTCGATATGAATATCGGATGCCCTCTCACGAACAGCCTGTTCAATCATCTTATTTACAAGCAATACGATAGGGGAATTCTCAACTTCCTCACGTCTTGCCAGATCTTCCTCTGTTTCCTTAACGGTATTGGCAGCCTGTTGGGACTTAAACTTCTCCACCATTTCCTTGGTCTGCTGCTTACCAAACATCTTATCCAGAAAGATATTAATATCACTAATATTAGCCAGTAACGGAACAACCTGCTTACCGGTAATAATGCTGACATCATCCATTGCAAGGAGGTTCTGCGGGTCAGCCATGGCAAGTTCCAGAACCTGAAAATCCCCATTATGATACCCCAGCGGAACAATGCTATACTTACGCATGATGTTCTCATCCAGCATGTCTAGAATCTTCTTATCAATGGTCATCTTCTTAAGATCTGCGAACTTGATATTCAGAGTTTCACAAATCACTTCATTTAAGACATCCCTGGTAATTGCTCCATTTTCAACCAACGTCTCACCAAGAAGCTTCTTTCTTACCTTCTGGTCCTCAAGTGCCTTATTTAATTGTTCTGTTGTAATTAATTTTCTCGATATAAGTGCGTCACCTATTCGAACTTTCTTTCTATAAAGATCCACTTCTATCACCCTTATGTTTAATATGCATTATTATATATGATAGCACAAATTCATTATTTATACAACAAAATAGCAAAATTTGTTAATCTTTTGTGAGTTTTTGACAGATTTATTCTTATAATTCTATACATTATTCTGTAATTGTTATGTTATTGATATCAATTTGTGTTTCTGCATAAATTTCCGGCTGCCCCTGCATCACTCTTTCCATTAACTCATCATATTGATTATCACATAAGTAGCGTAGTTCCTGATTATCATGTCTCAGAAGAAAACTTCCGTCACCTTTGTTCATCAGATTATCATATTCAAAGCAGAAATAGCCATCACTTCCATGATCAGCATTGGTCACATAAGCCTTGAACACAACAAGCAGCTTATTATATGGCATGGTTTTGTCATACTGTCCGATATCACTACAGGTAAAAAATTTCACCTCCAGAAGCTCTATGGAATCAATCCACTCCTTATTATACTGAAACAGGAAATTAGAACTTCCTGTTACTTTATAAAGCATTCTCCTCTGACTTCCCTCTGTCTCACGAATGACAGTATTTTTTGCTTCCTGAATCACTTCTGACAAAACGGTAAAATCGATTTCCTCTTCCGCTTCCACATAGGCATCCACACCATCCGTCTTATAAACATGCGTAGTATTTAAAAACACATATCCCTGTTCTTTTGCCGTTTCTTTATCTGCATTACAGCTTACCACCAGTTCCTCTCCTGCGCGAAAGCCGGTTGTCTTATCTAATGTGTAGGTCAGTCCTTTGATGTATTCATTGGATGATTTATTTTCAACAGATGCCACTGCAAGCGGTGCGGTTCCCTGCACATTTACCACAATATCCGCAAACAGGTCCAATAATATTCCTTCTTCCAGTCCTTCTATCACAATTTCCGTTTCAGTTCCCGTAAATTTATTTCCCACACTTTGACAAAGGGTTTCATCATATGTTACCTGAAGTGTAATGGCATCACCATTGGATAAACTCTCTGTTTTCGATGCCTCCATGCTCATGGAATGAAGCAGTTTCACAAAATCCTCCTGCTTCTTTTCTCCAATCTTCTCAGCAAAATCCTTCTGTATCTGTTCTGTATTTAGCTCAAGAGTAATAGAGGTATATCCACTAATTCCCTCATACGAATATGATACATAGTTTTCCAGATAAATCTTTGTCTTAAATAGGCTGCATCCCCCTGCCATCATCGTAAAAAGACTAATCACCAGAATAATTCCGATTCGTTTTAACTTCATAAACCTTTCTCCTCATGGAACGAAAAAAGTGAAGAGTTTTCACACTCTTCACTTTTCACTTTTATTTTCCAGAAATATTCTACTGTGGCTGCTTGCCAATGTAAGCAAGAATACCACCATCAACATAAAGAATATGACCATTGACTGCATCGGATGCTTCAGAAGCAAGGAATACAGCAGGACCTGCTAATTCTTCCGGCTTTAACCATCTCTCAGCAGGTGTCTTTGCAATAATGAAAGAATCAAATGGATGTCTGGAACCATCTGGCTGTCTTTCTCTTAACGGAGCTGTCTGAGGTGTCTCAATGTAACCAGGTCCGATACCGTTACACTGAATGTTATACTTACCATATTCAGAACAGATATTTCTTGTAAGCATCTTAAGACCACCCTTAGCTGCTGCATAAGCGGAAACAGTCTCACGACCTAATTCAGACATCATGGAGCAGATGTTAATAATCTTTCCGCCACCCTTCTTAATCATAGAAGGAATTACTGCCTTTGCAACGATGAATGGAGCATTTAAGTCAACATCAATAACCTGTCTGAATTCAGCTGCTGTCATTTCGCACATAGGAATTCTCTTGATGATACCTGCGTTATTAACAAGAATGTCAATAACACCAACTTCCTTTTCAATCTGTGCAACAAGGGCATTAACCTGTTCTTCATTTGTTACATCACATACATAACCATGAGCTTCAATACCTAACTCCTTGTATGCAGCAAGTCCCTTATCAACTAATTCCTGCTTAATATCATTAAAACAGATTGTTGCGCCAGCCTTTGCATACGCAGAAGCAATCGCAAAACCAATACCATAAGAAGCACCAGTTACTAAAGCAACCTTGCCTTCAAGTGAAAAATTTACTGCCATTTGTCTAATTCTCCTTCTTTCTTTGTTAAAATATTACAATTTTGCATGTTAATTTAGCAAAAATTATAAACTACATCAAATCTTTCATTGCCACGTCATCCATGTCATCAAAATCCTGATTCTCGCCAACCATGCCCCAGATAAAGGTATATGCATGTGTTGCGGAAGCTGAGTGAATGGACTAGCTTGGTGAAATCACGGCTTCTTCATTTCTCATGACAATATGTCTTGTCTCATTCGGTTCACCCATATAGTGGAATACCACATCATTTTCCGGTACTTCAAAATACAGATATACTTCCATTCTTCTGTCATGGGTATGACAAGGCATTGTATTCCATACACTACCCGGCTTAAGACAGGTCATTCCCATCTCTAACTGGCAGGTCTCAACCTGTCCCGGTAAAATGTACTTATTAATCACTCTGTGATTAGCATTTTCAAGGCATCCCAGTTCCTTCTTATTTTCCGGAAGAATATCCTTGTCCGGGTCAATAAACACGGTTGGGTAAGTCTTATGTGCAGGAGCACTGTTAAAATAGAACTTTGCAGGCTCCTCAGGATTCTCACTTTCGAAAATAATTTCTTTTGAACCCATGCCTATGTACATGCCGTCTTTATATTTGAAATTGTAAACTGTACCATCCACGGTAACCTTACCCTTACCACCGATATTGATGATACCCATTTCTCTTCTCTCAAGGAAATACTTTGCTCTTAATTCTGCACCGGCTTCCAGCTTCAACGGCTTATCAGCAGGCGTTGCAGAACCAACAATAATTCTGTCAATCTGGCTGTAGATTGTCTTAATTTCTCCCTTTACGAACATGTCCTGAATCAGGAAATCATGTCTTAAACGGGAAGTATCATAATTCTTAACGTCATTCGGATTTGCACCTGGTCTAACTTCCATTGTCTTATCTCCTTTAACACCAATTTTCATTAAGTATAGCACATTTTGAAATTTATTTCAATCCAAAGGATTGTAAAATCACATTTGTGTAATTTCCACTTTTCCTATATATTTTCCCTCACGAACAAATAACAAAGGAAAATCCTATAGTTTTTTCTTCGCAATATTTTTATATATATTTTTCTTGAAGTCATTCTTTGAATGAAAGAATTCACTTTCTGACTTGGTTAATACATTCTTTCGTGCTATTGCTTCTACTGTATAAATCAAATCTGCTGCCTGTGATAGTTTATACTGATTCGTCTCTATCTTTCTAAATTCTATATTCGAAAACATGGTATTAAACACAGACACAAGAATCTGCGCCAACTCAACCTGTCCATAGTCATAGTAAACAATAATTTTATCAAATGCAGTAAAATAATCAAATTTTGCTCGTAACTGATTTGCAATCTCTTTTGTCAGTTTATCTGTATAAGCCAACTTTGATTTCTCTGCACAATCTCCCTGATTAATCATCGGACAGATGTATTGAATATCCAGCAGACGAGTAAAATGATACAATGCATTAAACAAAGCCTTTCTTTGTTCTCTCAAATCATTTTTATAGACACTTTCGCGCCTTATTAACGGCCCTGTATGAATCGTATGTTCCGGATACCCCCAATTACTCACCTGTCTTTCTAATGCTTCAATATTCTTTGAAATATCTATTTCCTGATTATGCAAAACCATTGCAACATAATAATTGGGAGAAGCCGGATTATATTGTCCAAAGTCTCCAGACTCATCTATAAAAACACTAAGTACTTTTTCTTTCATGTAACCGCCCCTTTATGTAGAAAAATGGCGGGGTAAATCCCCGCCAGCCGGTGGACCAGGACCTTACGGTCAGCCCAAATATTAATGCACTTCGTGCAACAGATTCATATCTGTATAAATATTATATGTTGTTTCTCTTAAAATATCAACTGATTTTTATAATATTTTCAGCCTTTGTAAATTGTACAATTATATTTCATTGATACTACTCCTTTTTTCCCACATTACAATTTCAAGAAATTATCCATACTCATAATTCCAGTATTACTAATCAAATTCTCCAACTTCATTTTTATAAGCTGATTACAAACAACATTATCTCTTTTATAATTTCTATCGAGATGAGTATCAACATGTTCAATAGAGCTCATACATGAAATAATCTTTGCAAGAGCAGTTCCTGATAATGTATCAGAGCATAAATCTAATCCAAGATATTTTATTTTTGATTCTTTTAATTCATCCAATTCAACCAACTTATGTAGTTCATATATTTTAAGCGCATATATATTATTTAATCTTGGCAATCTATATACACTTGGTAAACTCATTAAAAACAATTTTCTAAGATTGGGAGCTTTTTCAATAAATGAAAGATCTGATAACTTTCTCATATCCCTCACTTCTAAATAAGTTAATGTATTTGTCATCATACATTCTAAATCATCATTTTCCTTCAATTTCAATTGAAGAGACAATGAATGGAGATTCTTTAACATTGCCACTTTCTCTAACCCTGTAAAATCACCTGCCAGTGCAAGTTCCTCGATATTTAGCAAGTGATTCAATATTCCAAGGTCAACTTCGAATTTATTATTATCCGATACTAATGTTAACCTTGTAATATCTTTACTTAGCTCATTAAATCTCTGCAAATCATTTACATTTCTTATTGTAAATACAACTCTGTCTTGCATATAAATATACCCCTATGTTCTAATACGGAAATCATCTTTTCTTCCTGTAATCATATCGGTGTACTATTTTCAAACTTGTTCCAATCAGTTGCTGATAAAATAACTGGAATCCAACAATCAAATTCAAAATTATCTACTGTATAAGGAGTAGCATAACCATCTACGATTAACTGACCACTTCCTGTAACACGAGCTTTATCACCATCTAATTCAACAATAGAAATCCTATAATTACACATGGGCTCTTGTTCAAAGATGTAAAATGTATCCTCTCTCTCATCACACATCTCAACATCGTCTATCGCAAATTCTTCTCCTACAAGTTCCTCTACAGAAGTCTTTTCAGTATCAATAGGATTGATACTGATTGAAGGTGAAATTTTCTCACCATTATAATCACCATGCTCAAATGCTATATCAACCGACCACTGTGCTGCTTCTCCATATTCCTCATCAGCTTCGAAAAACATAAGACTACTTCCACGTCTTACCCAAGTCTCTTCAAAAATATAATTACCTATCTTTAACATTCTTTGTTCTCCTTAATGTTATAAAAATATGAAATTTACACTTTATCTCGCCATTTCTCCATATGTTCCATATAATACCGGTCGTTTTTCTTGTCTTAACTGTAATTATATGCTGTCATTCTCCCATTTCGCTTGTCCCTCGATTTGATATTTCATGTTGTCTATCTGCCACCCGCCGTCAGAAAGTTTCAGCGAAAAACGATGTTTCATATTCAGAGTTACCTCGACAAAGCTTGTTTTTAAATTCGCATTCTTCGCGGTAGCCACTCCAAAACTCCAGATAGCGTATTTCCATTGTATTCCATACTGTTCTCCTCGTATTATTTGCAGAATAAATCTATTATCTCTGATAACGCGACAGACTCAATGTTCAAAGAACGGTCTGGCAGTAACCTAACCTGAACTTATATATTATCGATCCATAAATTCGCTTGCTGAATTCTTAATCACTTCTTCAATATCAGAACGCTCAGTGATTTCTTTCATAATTTCAAGGTAATCATTTTTATTTTCACTTCCATTCATAACACGATTAAGCATCCAAACTGTATGCATAGTTGGTCTTCTTTTTACAGACTCTATAAGCAATTCTTCATAACCATTTTTATAGAATTGTTCAACAAAATGAACAATTGCACCAGGTATACCAAAATCATCCATAGGGTGCCTTTCCATAAGTTCTAACAATGGCGTTACTGCCTCAATACCCACGCCTTCCACTTTAAGTTTCATAATATTTTCTTCCATAATTAACTCGAAATCATCTGTTCCAACAGCATTTTCAATTTCTTTAATAACAGTATCTAACATCATATATCTCCTTCTATGCTTTTTACTTATAGCCGTTAGCCTATTTAGTTTTCTACAAATTTCTTAAGGAAAATCATAATAAATATCAGCAAGCCATACTAGATACTAATTCGGAAAGACATATCAAATACATCGCCCATTAAATCGACTTCACCAACAAACACAATACATGTATCATTTAACGTAAGGATTCCTGATAATGCATTGTGCTCCATCATATAAACCGCACATTCTAGTTCCGAATCCCAATCAACCCTTAAACAATTGTTATGGTTTAAAGATACATTGTTAAAATATACTTCTGGAGCATCCATCGCCCAACTCCACTCAGAATCATCATCCTCTGAAATTTCATCGAATCTATTTTTATCCCCTGTAAAATATAAATTTAAAATGTCTTCCTTAAAACTAACTTCAACATTATCAACACCAAACTCAGTACCATTGATTATAAAACTGTCCATCTTTCAAACCTCCACTTTTCGCAAAAAAAGATTTATTTCCTGTGTCCATCAACGAAGGATTTATCTGACTTTTCTAAAATCTCTCATCTTTTTTGTGATACAATGTGTAATATTATTCAAAACCCATCTGCATCCAAATATCTGCATACTCCCAAAAATCAATATTGTATTCCGGTTCCATATCATCAAACCACCTTGTAGCAATATTATTTTCGCAATTATTGTAGTCAATAGCCAAATATCCGCCACCGCCATTTTTAAAGAATGCATAGGTGCTATCTAAAGATATTTGCAACGGCTCTTCTAACTCGTCTAATATTCCCCAATCATCGTCAGAAAAATGTGTTACTTCATCAAGAGTAACCAGTCCCATCATTCTACTCGGATAAAAAAAGAAACCATTATGTAACTCCAAATAGAATGACATTAATTTCGTAGGCATTCCATTTAATAATTCATGATCAACGCATTCCTCCGGATTTCCGCCTTCGAAATAATAAATTTCTCCGTCTTCACATTTAATACCGTATAAAATTGAAAACTTATCTCTGTAATGAATTAGGTCAAGCTCACATAAATTTTCTTCTATGAAATTAATACTATCAGGCAGTTCAGCTCCTACTACTTTCTTCCATTGACTAATGAGTTTGTTCTTCTTACCCAAAAAATCTACTTCATTAAATATCTCTCTCCATAATTCTGGGATACTTATATCATCATGCTGACTCAAATCGATTATTTCTACATCTTTTCTAAATTTCTTTAAAAAATCAAGTTTCTCCATATTATCTTTCTCCATTGATTCTAGATACTAATAATGAAACGCTAAGTTATTATTAAAATCATTTACTTTTGTTTCCCCATAGATCTTAACTAATGTTTCATTCATTCGTTCAGTAACATTATCAGTTTGATCAAGTTCCTTTATATATTGTCTATATAAAATATCCCTGAAAATTGCATAAGCAGCGATATAAAAATCTTTTGTCTGATATGAAAATTTTACCTTACCGTTTTCATTTATTTTTACATAATATTCATCCATTACAATATCTATATAAACTTTGCCATCAATAGGTGTTTCTATGTTCACATATTCTGTTTGAATCTGTTCTTCCGTAATGCTTTCATAATATTGGGTATGTGACAATCCAACCCTAACATATGACAATAAGTGTTCATTTGCAACAATTGCATATATAGGTTTTGACTTCTCATATAAAGGTTTTAAATCTTCAAAATTTTTCGATAATACTTTCATATTTCGAACCAAAGGACTGGCATCAGGAGCTTTATTTTCAATTACAAAATCAATAATCTTTTCCATGGTTTCAAGAATTTCTTCCCTACAATATTGGCTTTGAGATATCAAAGCGATACAATAATAGTAAATAGTTGTTTTAATGAAGTTATCATTTTTAAAAGGATATCCTACCTTCTTCAAAGCATGTAATACTAATTTTACAAGCACTTCATCTTCCGCAAAAGGAATCATTCTTTTGTAATCAGATGCCGAAACCGGGCAATGTGCAAAGCTGCCACATTTCATCATAAATTTCCATATAATTTCTCTTTCCTCTTCATCCGCATCTTCAATCAATGGAAACGTCATCATTTCTTGAAGTAGCAAAGGATTTTTTCTGGGATACTCCTCAACTATTTTTTGCCTCTCGCAATTATCCTTGGCATTATTAAGTTTATATTTGAACTCTTTTATTTCTTCAACTGTTGGTGCTTTTTCCTTCATGACAAACTTTCTCCTTGATTAAATTAATAATTTATAAAAACAGTTCCGGATTCATAAATATAATAACCAGCTCACAGATTTTCCCTGATGCATCAATTCCCCAATAATCCGTATAATAACCATCTCCCATGCTGGAGGCAAACATTGGTATCTTAGAGCCATCAAGTGGATTACTCCACATCAGTATATCTCCACCCTCTCTTTGAACGCCTGGAGTTTCCCTCTCTACATCCATTCCTCATTTATAAAATCAAAATTCATCTTTTCCAAATACTCATCAAAACTATCTGCAATAACCCTAATTTCATCCGGATCATGAACAAACATCACTACTTGTCCTATTTTTCCTGTTTTAGAAGGTGAAAAATCAATAAACAACTGTGAAGACCCTCCATTATTCATACAGTCTGAAAAATGCAGCCAATTCAATTTGTCAGAGTCATCAATAATTTTATCATCAATTTCCACGCCATATTCATCATATTCTCTGTCAACATATTCAGAATAATATTCATTTGCCTCATTCTTTGTTTCAAGTATCTGCTTACCCGATAGCAGATAATATGGATATTCCTCTAATTCGGAACCAAGAAAGTATAAGTTGATTACTGTTCCATTATAATCACGAAAATAAGTACCGTCTGCAAATTTCAACAATTCAACAAGACTGTCCGGTATCAGAGGATACTCTTTTTTTAGATTTTCTGCATCCTCCTCTGTAATACCTTCTTTAACTGATATGAATTTTTCCCATTTCTCTTCGCCATTATTTTCACGATATGCATTCGCTAAATTATTAACGTACTCTTCAACCACTCTAATCATAATTTTACTCCTTTTTTCAACAAATCTTTTTTATTTCTCTTAATCAATTCCCTTCATTGCCAAATCCACGATTTCATCAACAGTTGGATCCGGAGGCAATCCAACTAATTCCGGATAATATATTAAGTCGGAGCCTCCCGGATGATTTATACTATCCTCAAATTTCCTTACCAATAATTCGTGTTCTTTCTCAGGTATATATTCTCCTGTGTTTTTATCTCGAACAGTCATTATTGTTTCAACCAAATCAACTAGTTCCTCTCTAGACAGTTTCTGTGACATATTCCTTATTGCCCTCCATCTTTCATATTTTGTTCATTCGAGCGGTATTCCATTAACAACAATCCCAGTGATAAACTACCCTCGAAAAATCCTTCTTTTTCAAATCATCAGGATGAATGAAAAAGTTAGCAATTCCGCAATCACCCCACAGCAAATACCATTCCTTGTCATCTCCTTCTGAATCCAGTTGGAATAATAACTGATAATCTGCAATTTCTTCATCATATTCTCTTGGGTCATTCTGTGTAAATCCGGGATATCCGCCAATTTTTGAACCAAATCCCCCAATTTCATCATAGAGAATATCTCTTATCACATCAGGTAATTGATAGAAATCCTCTATTTCACCAAACTCCTTTAAGTATAAGTTCCTGCATTCCTTTAAAAATATCTCTTCAAATTTATAATCATCAATTGAGATTGGCTTATCGACAGCTTCAAATTCCATGACGTATTCCTCATCCGTTTTTTCAAATGGAAGGTATAATTCATCTTCTTTTTTATAATCAGCCATTAATTTTACTATTTCCGACACCTCCATAGGCGATGAAATATCCTCATGATAGATGATTCTCCACGATTTCTGTTCATGTGGTTTTTTCCAATCACATCCAAAGAGATCATCTAAGCCTATGAAAAACTGTAAGATTCCTTTTGTTGGGAAATCCGGCAAATGTGGAATCTGCTCAAAATTAATCTGTGCCAAAAGATACAGCATGTTACCTGTTTCAGTAGAAACAGGATATTCTCCTCCCTGCGGAATAAATGGCACCCCGCCAACCTTATTATCAAGAATACCCGGATTACCCGGTTTCAGCTTAAACTGTAAACACTTTTTTGCAGTTTTCTGCATTAATACTTCAACCATTTTGTGTGCAAGTGCTATATATTCAGCTTTTTTCTCCTCATCCTCGTTGTCCTCTTTACTGCTTTTTCCTGTACTCTCAAAGATATCATCCACACATTCCTTCTTCTTGTCTGAAATCTGAACATCCAGAGGCTTAAACCCTGACTCCTCCAAATATTTGTTATAACAATACTGATGCTCCATATCACCCTCATCCCTGAGCGTAATATATCCGTCCTTCAGTCTGTTCAAAAACAGTATAAGATTCATTTCACTTACAAGAGATGTCTTCTTTACATTTTCATAGGTAAGGTCAAGATGAAACTCATCATTATTTAGAAAATGTATCCCACTGTCAGTAATAAGTTTATAAAAACACTGATAAATCGGATGTGATTTTTCCACCAAATCCATACAGATATAATCGCCATCACGCACTGTTGCAAAAGTAAAGAAACCGAGTTTGGAAAGCTGGCTTGTACAGTTAACAGAAATCATTTCCTCAAAGGATAAAAGCTTAATCTTTTCTTCCCATTCTACGTTCTTATCCGGCATGAATTTCTGAAGATATTTTATAAGTTCCATTGGAAATTCATAAGAAAATGGATTTTTTAGAGCCTCAAGCTGTTCAAATGTTGCACCCTTTTCTTTTAAAAGCTTGTTAAAACATACCTTATCAGAAAAAGCAGCCACCGAATTATCGCAAATCGCCTCATATTTATTCTCCGTGTCCTGATTCAGATAATATAAGCCGTATGCTTCATACACCCGGCACTCTTCACGTGTAAAACCTAATTCAATAGACTTTCTGGCTGCTTGCATCGCTTTTTCAAACTCTTTATTTCTAAAATACGTAGTTGCTAAATCCCAGTATCTTGCATCTGCGTGCTCTTTTTTCTCATTCATATTGTCCCTGTCCATAAGCTTAAACATATTATTAAGACAAAGAATCGCATCTTTTGTGAATGGTGGTACTGCAATAATAGCTTCCTCCAGCCATGTAAAATATGACCAGTATATATCATAGTTATCCGGATCCAGGCGCAGTGCCTCCCGGTAACTTTCCAATCCACCCAATAAATCCCCATTCATAATCTTGCTGCTTCCGGCAGACTTTAATTCCATTGCCTTCACGATTTATGTATATCCTCCTTCTTTAAGTCTATATTTTATAGACCGATACTTCATTATAACATTATAAAAATCAGCGGCATTTCATGACTTTTCCAAGCCACAAAATACCGCTGACACCGGATATTTTCTCCTTTTATCTTACAAACCTATGCCGTCTGCTCAAACTGGCTGTTATAAAGCTCCGCGTAAAATCCACCTTTTCTAAGCAGTTCCTCATGATTTCCCTGTTCAATCACATCACCGTCTTTTAACACCAGAATCAAATCTGCGTCCCGAATAGTCGAAAGCCTGTGCGCAATCACAAAGCTTGTTCTTCCCTTGGTCAGATTATCCATTGCTTTCTGAATTCGTTCCTCGGTTCTCGTATCAACCGAACTTGTTGCCTCATCCAGAATCATAATACGGTTATCCGCAAGAATTGCCCTTGCAATAGTAATTAACTGCTTCTGGCCTTGTGAAATATTGCTTGCTTCTTCATTCAGTTCCATGTCATATCCACCCGGAAGTGTCATGATGAAATGATGGGCATGTGCCGCTTTTGCCGCTGCAATGACTTCTTCATCCGTTGCATCCAGTCTTCCGTAACGGATATTTTCCATGATGGTTCCCTTAAAAAGCCAAGTGTCCTGTAATACCATGCCAAATACCTCACGAAGTTCACTCCGGTCAAAATCTTTAATATTATGTCCATCGATTTTAATAGAACCATCATTTACATCATAAAAACGCATCAGAAGCTTTATAATGGTTGTCTTTCCGGCACCGGTCGGACCAACAATGGCGATTTTCTGTCCGCTTTTAATATCTGCCGAAAAATCTTTTAAAATGATTTTATCCGGATTATATCCAAAACGTACATGTTCAAATTCCACATTTCCTTCCAGTTCGCATGCCTTAATCGGAGCATGATTTTCAGCTTTCTGCTCTTCTTCCTCCTCATCAAGGAATTCAAACACTCTCTCGGCCGCAGCAACTGCTGACTGAAGCATATTCGACACCTGTGCCATCTGCCCGATTGGCTGGGTAAACTGCTTTACATTAGCGATAAAGGACTGAATATTACCAACCGTAATGGTTCCCTTTGCTGCAAGAATACCACCAACAATGGCAACCGCAACATAGCCGAGGTTTCCCACGAATCCCATGATTGGCTGCATGAGTCCTGATAAATACTGTGATTTCCATGCTGACTCGTAAAGCTTTTTGTTCGTTGCCTTAAATTCAGCAATGACCTCTTCTTCCCGGTTAAAAGCCTGAACAATGTTATGACCGGCATAGATTTCCTCGACCTGACCATTTACCTTTCCAAGATATGCCTGCTGGTCACGGAAGAATCTCTGTGATTTCTTTACAATAAAGGACATCATGAAAACCGATAATGGCAGAATCACAAAGGTAATCACCGTAAGAAGCGGACTGATGGTAAACATCATATATGTGATACCAATAATCGTTGTAACACTGGTAATCAGCTGCGTAACACTCTGGTTCAGACTCTGTCCCAGTGTATCCACATCATTGGTAATACGCGAAAGCACCTCACCATAAGTTCTGGTATCAAAATAATTCATTGGCATGCGGTTAATTTTTTCAATCAGCTCTTTTCTCAGCTTAAAACACATTTTCTGGGAAATCCCCGTCATGAGAAAACCCTGAATAAATTGAAAGACCGCACTTACTACATACAAAACCAAAAGAAGGAGAATAATTCTGGCAATTGCATCAAAATTTATCCCACTTCCTCCGGAAAGCTTTGACATGATTCCGTTAAAAATTTCTGTCGTGGCATTACCGAGAATCTTTGGTCCAACCACATTAAACACCGTGGAGCCAATGGCAAATACCATAACAGCAATCAGACCAAACTTGTAATTACCGATATATGCTATCAGTTTTCCAAGACTCTTCTTGAAATTTTTTGCCTTTTCTCCACTCTTCATTGCACCATGCGCCATTTTTCTTCCTCCTTTCCTAAGCAAGCGTTGCTTCGATATCAGCCTGTGAAAGCTGAGAACTTGCAATCTGTCTATAGACTTCATTGTTCTTCATCAGTTCCTTATGTGTTCCAATTCCGGCAATTTTCCCTTCATCCAGCACCACAATCTTATCCGCATGAAGAATCGTGCTGATTCTCTGGGCTACAATCAGAACTGTTGAATTTCCCGTAACTTTTGAAAGTTCCTTACGAAGAACCGCATCTGTCTTAAAATCCAATGCAGAAAAGCTGTCATCAAACACATAAATCTTCGGATGCCGCGCAATTGCCCTTGCAATGGACAAACGTTGTTTTTGTCCTCCCGAAACATTTGCTCCTCCCTGTGCTATCGAACTTTGGTATTTATTCGGCTTTGCCATGATAAATTCCTTTGATTGCGAAATTTCTGCCGCTTCTTCTATAGTGTCCTCCGAAGCATTTTCACATCCATAAGCAATATTAGAGGCAATCGTTCCTGAGAAAAGGACTGCCTTCTGCGGAACATAGCCAATATTCTTTCTTAATTCTTCCTTCTCAACTTCTCGGATATCGACACCATCAAGCGTAATGCTTCCCTCCGTTACATCAAAGAAACGTGGAATGAGATTTACCAGCGTGGACTTACCACTTCCCGTACTGCCGATAAATGCAGTTGTTTCACCCGGTTTTGCTGTAAAACTAATATTGTTCAAAGGATACATCATGAAATTCCAGTTCCCCCTGAAGCTTCTCTGTATCCAGTTTTTTCGGGTCCTTCGGATTGTGGATACTGCTTGTCGTCTGAATGACCTCATCAATACGCTCTGCTGCCACACCGGCTCTTGGAAGCATAATGGAAATCATGGTAATCATTAAAAATGACATGATAATCTGCATGGAATATGTCATGAATGCCATCATGTCACCAACCTGAAGAGAACCCGCATCTATTCCTTTTCCTCCAAACCAGACAATTGCCAGCGATACTCCATTCATGATAAGCATCATGACCGGCATCATAAAGGTCATTGCACGATTGGTAAAAAGCTGTGTCTTCATCAGGTCACGATTTGCCTTATCAAACCGTTCTTCTTCAAACTTTTCACGGGAAAATGCCCGAATAACCGAAAGTCCCGTGAGAATTTCTCTTGCAACAAGATTGACACGGTCAACTAATTTCTGCATCAGTTTGAATTTTGGCATGGCAACCACAAAAAGGACTGCAACCACACCAATAACGCAGATTACCGCAACAGCAATAATATAGCTCATGGACACATTGGTCTGAAGCACCTTAAAAACACCGCCAAGTCCAAGAATTGGTGCATAAAGCACCATTCGAAGGAGCATGACTGTTACCATCTGTACCTGCTGAATATCATTGGTGCTTCTGGTAATCAGGGATGCTGTTGAAAATTTCTCCATTTCCACATTCGAAAAATGTACTACATTTTCAAAAACCTGTTCCCGAAGTCTCATGCCGACACCGGCCGCTGTCCTTGATGCCAGAAGTCCCACAAGAATCGCACATGCCATTGCTGCAAAAGCCAAAAGAAGCATCTTTCCTCCGGCATTTAACACATATGAAAGCTGAGTCTTTGATAAATCCATTCCGACTTTTTCATATTCTGAAACACAAAGCTGTCCCAATGCCGAATCTCTGTTTTCTTCCGGCATGTCCGGCATCATGGAGATAAAAAAGTCATGCAGCATACCGATATCGGCATTTTCTCTTAAGTCAAAATATCCTTGTTCATTCTTCACATAAGACTGCATCATCAGTCCTTTCACCTGCTCATTTCCTACTGCCAGAAGCCCCGCCATGGTTTCTTCTGACAAATACTTTGGCACGGTATCTTCCACGCCTTTCAATGCAATGCCCACATTGACAATATCCGAAGTATATGCCGGAAGCGCAAGTTCACAGTTTGCCTGAACAACTAACAGTAAAAGAATTGCCAGAACTGCTCCAACATGAGGTTTTAAATACTTAAATATCTTCGACATTTCATCACTCCTTCTCTTTCCTTTTTATCTATTTTTTTACATTTTGCCAAGAATTCTTCCGCCACTAAAATAAAATGGCCGGACTATATACCAGTCAGACCATTTTATTTCCATTTTTTATAAATTTCAATCGCTTTTAGAAAAACTTAATATTTTTTAGATAATTATTATTTTACTCCACGATTTCATACACCAGCTGATGTCCCTCTCGTTTTGTATCTGCAAATTCATAGGCACCAAGCATTCTCTCTGCCGCCGCACCAAGCTTTTCCCTGCTGTCACCGTGCAGATATGCAAGAGTATCTCCCACATGGACATAATCGTTGATTTTCTTATTCAGCACAATTCCGGCTGCCGGATTAATGATATCTTCTTTCTTTTCCCTTCCTGCACCCAGAATCATGGCAGATGCACCAATTTCATCTGCTTCCATATGAACAAGATATCCTTCTTTTTCCGATTTCAATTCTTGTACCAGCTTTGCATGCGGAAGCAGGGAATAGTCATCAATGGTATCTGGATTTCCTCCCTGTGCCGCAAGAAATTCCCTAAATTTTTCCAGTGCCGTTCCATCATCCAGCGACTGGGTAAGAAGTTTTTTTGCTTCTGTCAGGGAAATTTCCGGCTTTGCCCTGTTCACCATGTACATTCCAAGGATAATACAAAGCTCTCTTACATCCTTTGGTCCCTTTCCTTTTAAAACATCCATTGCTTCCATGACCTCCAGTGCATTACCAACAGCAAGTCCCAGCGGCTGGTCCATGTCTGAAATGACTGCTGCCATTTTTCTGCCTGCGTCTTTTCCAATGTCTACCATGGTTTTTGCAAGCTTCCTTGCACTGGCAAGATCTTTCATGAATGCACCGCTTCCAATCTTCACATCCAGAATAATCACGTCCGCACCGGAAGCAATCTTCTTGCTCATGATACTGCTCGCAATGAGTGGAATGCTGTCCACCGTTGCCGTTACATCACGAAGTGCATAGATTTTCTTATCCGCCGGTGCAAGATTGCCTGTCTGTCCTGTCAGGGCAAACTTCATGGAATTCACATGATTTACAAAATCCTCAACACTCATTGCCGTGGAAAATCCTTCAAAGCTCTCCAGCTTATCAATGGTTCCACCCGTATATCCAAGACCTCTTCCCGACATCTTGGCAACCGGTATGCCAAGAGATGCCACCATCGGCCCCACAATCAATGTAGTCTTGTCACCAATACCGCCGGTACTGTGCTT
>CAMEUH010000020.1 GCA_945938055.1 uncultured Eubacteriaceae bacterium
TTTGTGTGGTCTGATAAAACACTTCGCTGAATGTTACCGAGCTTGCCTTATATGCAACGGTGTTGACATTGGCAATATTATTACCGATAACATCCATCTTTGTCTGATGCACCTTTAGGCCGGATACACCAGAATACAATGATCGCATCATAATTCATGTCCTCCATTTCTGTTACATAGAGGGGACATCCGTTCTGACCCGTCTGGCATTCGGGGTCATTTAAGCTTCCATAAGGTCCAGCTAAATAATAACGGCTCCATCTATGTTGGTATAAATATTTTCGTCCTCGTAATTCTGATCCATTGCAGTAATCACGGTCTGATTTCCCGTATTTACAATAAATGCATACTGGTCAAGAATTACCAGCGATTCCTTAATTCCCTTGTTCTTTGCCTTTCCTACTCCATCCTCCAGACGTTTCATCTGTTCATCCGAAAGCTGTATGTTTCTTTCAGAGAGCCTGTTGCCGGCATGTTTGGAAAATTTAAGTCCGCTTGTTTTCTGCTCATTTAATATTTCGGCAATCGAACGCTGTTTATTTAGTATGTCTTCAAAAGAAATTGCGTTTTCCGAAGCAGAAACAGTTTTGGTATTCTTCTGTAAATACTGTCCGGTAATCTGCTCAATGGAAGTATAATGATTCATCCGTTCCATGTCATCACCTTCTATCCTACTCTACTGTACTGCTGTTTTCGTTATCCTCATCTGTCCCGGTTCCATCCGTTTTATCATCCTGACCGCTTCCAACATTTCCCGTGTTATCCGTTCCGCCATTCTGCTTCAGCACCACATTCTGATAATAATCTTCTTCCAGAACGGTATCCAAATCGTTAATGTCATATAACGAACCGTTAATTGAAAGATAAACCTTATTATCCTCTGTAACCATGTATTCCACTCTTCCGCAGATATAACCGCTCTCCCCAGAAGCAGATTCTGTTTTCATGATAACCGGTTTTCCCGTAAGGTTTGCTCCCTGCTGCTGCTGGAATGTCAGCTGCATATTCTGCATGGATTCTACCTGGGAAAATGTTGCAAGCTGTGCCACATAATCCGTATTTGAGGATGGCTCCAATGGATCCTGATACTTCATTTCTGCCACCAGAAGATTCAGAAATGCATTTTTATCCAAAGTATCATTACTCTTTGTTTCTTTTTGGGTCGAATTATAATAACCAGTCTTTTCCACTAAATTACCATCGCTGTCAATAGCCTGTGTAACTGACCCTACACCTGTAACTGCCATATTCTCCACTCCTTTACGCTGTAAAATTAACCTGATTTCCTTCTTCTTCCATCATATCCAGAACAATTTTTTCTTCTTCCGTCAAATCTTCCATGGAAAGGTCCTTCAGACTATCCAGTCTTAACGGCCGATGGTTTTTCTTTGACTCTTCCTGTGGTTCCTGAAAACGGTTATTCTGTCCCTGATTGGTTCCCGCTTCAAATGCGTGGCTTTCAACCGTCACTTCCACAGCTTCCACTTTAATTCCCTGATTGGAAAGATTTTCCTTCAAAAGAACGACCTGGCTTTCAATGGCTTCCCGGACCGCTTCATTCTGCGCTACAATGGATGCCGTAACAACGCCCGCTTTAACGGATACATTCAGATTGACCTTGCCAAGATTTTCCGGATTCAGCATGAGTTCCATGGAGGTCACTTCCTGATTCAGCGTAATCTTTGCCGTTTCCACAATCTGATTAATGATTTTAACGGAATCCACAACCTGATCCAGTCCCTTCATCTCAAAGGCTTCATTCACCGCATTCGTAAACTGGTTCACCACATTTTCGGAAAGTCCGCTGTTTTCCTGATGCTTTGAAAATTCCATTCCATCTTTGGAAGAAGACGCTTTTGCCTCAGTGCGGGTGATTTTGATTTCATTTGTCTGCTGTTCACTGATTGAATCCATTTCCTTCTGCTGCTTTTCCGAAGAAGAAATTTTTTCTTTGGAATCAATCGTTTCCGGCATATTTTTTGATTCTTCCACCGTTTTTTCCGGTAAAAATTCCTCATCCAGCTCTGTTTTTTCTTCTGTTTGCGGCATCTGCCCTGTTTTACTTTCCGGAAGTTCTTCCATCAGCTCTTTCATCAATTCTTCCACCGGAATCCCCAGTTCCTCTGAAAGTTCCTGTGTCACTCCGTTTATGAAGGATTCCAGTTCTTCCAGTTGAAGCGCTACATCGGAAGAAGTCAGAAGTTCAATTGATGTCTCCATGCCAGTGAGTTCCACCACAAAATCTGTCAGGTTATCTGACTGGAGCAAATCCATCAAAGTAAATCCCAGTGTTTCCAGTGCTGCTTCCAGCTCTTCCTCTGTAACACCAAATTCCTCTTTGATTTTGTCGCGGATTTCATCCAATGCCTCTTTTACCTCTGGATTGTCCTTCAGCGCATCTTTGTTCTTCTGTGTCGCAGAATCCGTTAGTTCCTTCGCTTCCGTTCTTTTGTTTAACTGTTCCTTCCGTGCCGCTCCCGTATTCTGTGTCGCGGCATTCTGTGCCGCTGTGTTTTGGGAGAAAGAATTCTTATCGGTTTCCATTTCCTTTGCTTTCGTTCCCATCTGCAAAGAATTTGCCGATAAAGACTCCGACATGAGCATTCCAAAGTCAGCTTCCGGCTTTTGTGAAACCTTCGAGGATGTTGTAGCTGCCTTTCTTACAGGAATAATATTTCCACTAATTCCAGAACTTACCATATAATCCTCCTTTCATGATTTTTTTATAAGAGGATTGGCATGGTATTTTATTCCGGATACATTACATGGGTAAGCTTTGCTGCAAACACAGGATCCATTGCCGCCAGAATTTCTGCACGTTTTGCCGCTGTCAGATTCAGAAGAATCTGTGTCACCAAATCCAAATCTCCTGTCATCTCGGAAAGAATGGCAGCCGCAGCATCCGAATCCATCTTGGCATAGGTCGCAGCCCAGTCCTTAACCTTCTGGGAATAATCCAGCCGCTCCAGAACCTTTACATAAAGCTCTGCCGCATTTTCCGGATTGATTTCCTCATACCAACTCTTATATACTTCTATATCGGGTGCATTGTCCGTAAAAACAACCTCTTCATCAAACTTTTTTTTCAAAGCTTCATAAATCAGCTGATTTTCTTCAAAAACTTTTAATCTTGCAATTTCACTCTGCAAATCCGCGATGGTCTCTGTATTCTGCGTAAGCTGTTCATCCTTAAGTGCCATCTGCGCTTCCAGCTCCTTAATCCGCTCAATGGCATCATATAAAGTCTTATAACGATAACCGGATTCTGCCGCAACCTCATCATCGCTCACACTTGGCAGGATACTGTTTAAAACGGGAATATCCTTAATAAGGGGTCTCATGACATTTGTTCCAAAACCGCCCACATCCATCTTAATTAAAAGCGCAAAAACAAGAAGCCAGATAATTATGATGATAACCGCAATAATGGCGCCGATAAGACCGCCGCCTTTCTTTTCTCCATCTTCATCCAGTTCTGAAATAATGTCATTATTCTTCTTTGCCATGCTTACTCACCTGCCTTACCCTGATCGTTATAGCGGAAGCTGACCAGCTGGTCAATTTCTTTCTTTTCCGCCTCATTTTCTTCTAATCGGAATTCTTCAAACGCTGCTTCCTTCAGCCTTTCATGAATTTTTCTATCTTTCATTGCCTCATTTAACCGGAATCTTGCAATTTCCAGTTCCTTTTTTGCACGGTCGACTGCCTGATTCTGCTGAACAATCTGCCCTTTGATATATTCAATGTTTTCTTTGGCATGTTTTAATGCCATGACATCCAGCCTTCCGGAAGACTTCTCACGATATTCCTGTTCAAAACGTGCTTTTGTCTCCAAAACTGCCTTAAGCTTGTCTTCCTCTTCGCGGACTCTTGCCGCTGCCATGGAAAAATCTGTCTTTGCCTGACTTTCCATTTTCAGTTTCACATCAAGAACATTCTGAAGTCTGTATATAAATTTTGCCATGATACAACTCCTTTGATTTCTTATTCGGAATTTACCTACTCAAAAATTCCCTTCAAAAGTTCCAGTTCTTCTTCAAATGTGAATTTTTCATCCGTTCCCTGACATAAGAATTCATTAACCGCATCAATTTTTGAAACGGCATAATCAATATTCTTATTTGAACCAGCCTTATATGCACCGATATTAATCAAATCTTCTGCTTCATTATAAGTTGCCATGACATTTTTTAATTTTCCCGCAAGTGCCTTGTGTTCTTTGGTTGCAATCTGACTCATGCAACGGGAAATACTTTGCAAAATATCAATCGCCGGATAATGATTTTTATGTCCAAGTTTTCTGGAAAGCATAATATGTCCATCCAGAATACTTCGCGCAGTATCCGTAATCGGCTCGTTAAAATCATCTCCGTCTACCAGAACCGTATACAAACCGGTTATGGAGCCCTTATCAGACATTCCTGCACGTTCCAGAAGTTTTGGCATTTCACTATATACACTTGGCGGATATCCTCTTGTTACCGGTGGTTCACCGGATGCCAGACCAATTTCCCGCTGTGCCATGGAAAAACGTGTCAAGGAATCCATCATCAGAAGGACGTCCCTTCCCTGATCACGAAAATATTCTGCAATACTGGTAGCCGTCTTTGCCGCTTTATTACGAATCAGTGCCGGCTTATCCGACGTTGCCACCACAACAACACTTCGTTTCATGCCCTCCGGTCCAAGGTCTCGTTCAATAAATTCCCGAACTTCTCTTCCCCGTTCTCCAATTAAGGCAATCACATTAATATCTGCCTGGGTATTTCTTGCAAACATACCCATCAGGGTACTCTTTCCCACTCCGCTACCGGCAAAAATACCGATTCTCTGACCTTTTCCTACTGTAATCAGCCCGTCTACCGCCTTGACACCAAGCGGAAGAACCTGACTGATAATCTCCCTGGACATAGGATCCGGAGGTGCTGCCTCCACAGAATACTTAACCGGAAGGTCCAGTGTACTTCCATCATAAGGCATTCCCAATCCATCCAGCGTCTTTCCAAGGAGTTCCTCTCCCACGCTGACACTAAGGGGAGCATTGGTATTTTCAACGATACAGCCGGGACCAATTCCATCCACACTGGAAAAAGGCATCAGCAGCACATTATTGTCCTTAAAGCCTACCACTTCTGCATATACCGGCTCCAGGCGGCTGTTTTTGGGCAGTATCATGCACAAATCATTCAGACTGGCATCCGGTCCCACGGATTCAATGGTAAGTCCTACAATCTTGGAAACTTTACCGAGTTTTTTGTAATATGTATTATGAATAAGGTTTCGATATTTCTCCTGATTTATAAGCGTCAATTCCATTTCTCCTGCCATAATGCTTCCAGCACACAAAATAGAGAAATTGCGACGCAATTTCCTATCAAATAAAAAAATCAGCTTGTGCAGCTAAGAAGCTTAATCTCTTTAATCAACTGTTCCAGCTGGATATCCAGACTGCAGTCAAATACCCCACCATCTGTTTCAATGATACACTGGTTTTTGGAAAGTGAAGAATCCTCCATGACACTTAGGTTAATGTCTTTTGGAGATGCGCAATAGATTTTTCCCTGATTCTCAATCAGAAACGGATAATCCTCTTTAGATACACGAATCAGAAAATCTCCGGTAGCTTCCACGTGATTCATGACCTGATTAATCAAATGCAACACAATTTCCTTGTTATCCTCGGCAATGGTATACGTGACTTTTTCAAAAACCTCAAGAAGGGTTTCCACAATTTCACTTTCCATACTGTTATACCGGGTTGTATATTCCTGCTCCAGTCTTGCCAGCTCATCATTTGCATTATTAATCAAAGTCTGGTATTCTTCATCCGCTTTTGCACTTCCCTCGTCATAACCGGATTTCTTACCTTCTTCGAATGCATCTTCAAAAGCCTTTTTCTTAATTGCTTCTGCCTCTTTCCTTGCATCCTCCAGAATTACAGATGCCTTTTCATTTGCATCTGCAAGAATGTTTTCTGCAAGTTCCCGGATAGTTTCCGAATCCTTCGCATGTTCGGAAGACGAATAATCGGAAGTCAGGGCAGAAAGTGCATCACTATCCATTTCTGCATCTTCTGCACCCGGTATGTGTTCATCTGAAATAAGATTCTCCACCACATCCGCTTTTAACCCGCTGACAAAACCATCAGCCTCCACTTTGTCATTTTCCATCTTATGACGAAAGGATTCTATTTTATTGGAAATAATCTCATTATAATCAATGACTCGTTCTTCTGATGTCTGTTTGGTATAAAAACCTTTTAGCAGATTAGACAATGATTTCGTCACCTCCGCCTCGTGAAATAACAATTTCAGCCGAATCTTCCAGTTTTCGGATGACATTTACAATCTTCTGCTGTGCCTCTTCAACATCCTTCATACGTACAGGACCCATGAATTCCATGTCTTCCTTGATCATGACAGCAAGACGCTTGGAGAGATTATTAAAGATAACATTCTGAACTTCTTCATTCGAGCCCTTAAGTGCCATTGCAAGATCCGAATTATCAACATCACGCAGGACACGCTGGATTGCACGGTCATCCAAGGTAAGAATATCCTCGAATACGAACATTTTCTTACGAATTTCATCTGCAAGCTCTGGATCTTCAATTTCCAAGGTCTCCATGATATGTTTCTCAGTACCACGGTCAACAGAATTCAAAATAGCAACAATGGCATCCACACCGCCGACAATGGTATAATCCTGATTAACAAGGGAGGACAGTTTTCTTTCCAGAACCTTTTCCACCTGCTTAATCACATCCGGCGACGTACGATCCATCTGCGCAATACGTTTGGCTACATCTGCCTGTTTTTCCGGTGCCAGTGCTGAAACAACGCTGGATGCCATCTGCGGCGGAAGATATGCCAGAATCAGCGCAATGGTCTGTGGATGCTCATCCTGTATAAAGTTTAAAAGCTGGCTTGGATCGGTTTTCCGAATAAATTCAAACGGACGAACCTGCAGGCTTGCCGTAAGTTTTCCAATAACCTGTTTTGCCTTATCTTCACCCAGCGCTTTCTCCAGAAGTTCCTTGGCATAATTAATACCGCCTTCTGCAATATACTGCTGTGCAAGACAAACTTCATAAAACTCATTCAGGACATCTTCCTTGACATTTGGAGAAACACTGCTTGTATTGGCAATCTCCAGTGTCAGCTGTTCAATTTCTTCTTCTTTCAGATGTTTAAAAATAGTTGCTGATTTTTCCGGTCCCAGGGCAATCAGAAGGATTGCCGCTTTTTCCAGACCACTCATCTCACCAGAATCTTTCTTCGCCATATCTTAATCCCATCCATCGTCAAGCCAGTTACGAAGAAGCAGGGCAACTGCTTCCGGATTCTCATCCACAAACTTCTCGATGGCCTTTCTAACCTCTGATTTTTCTTGTAAATCAATATCTTCCACACTCTGCTGCGCTTCCTTCGTAGTCGCAAGCATCTGCTCCACAGAAAGTTCCGGCTCGGTCTCTTCTACCGTCACAGGTCTTGAACTTCTGAATACCACAAATGCCAGAAGACCGAGAATTGCCGCTGCCAGAAGAATCTGCAGATAGAAGGAAAATGGTCTGTCTGCTCCTTGTGAGTCATAGAAGAAATGCTGTTCATATGCCACAATTGAAATATTTTCTCTTGGCACACCGGTACCTTTTGCAATAATATCAATCCATTCCGGATCAAAATCAATCTGAATCGGACTGGCATTCTGTGCTTTAAATTCTTCCCAGGTTAAGTCAGCTAAATATCCCAGATTTTCTGCTTCATCCTCATTATAGATTACATTCTTGGTAAATACTGCTGAAATTGTGGAGGAATCCTTAATAATTGCACCTGGGGAACTGGTCTCCGTGGTAACAATTTCATTCGGAAGGTATTTGTATTCCTCTCTCAGATAGGAAGAATTGGTATTAGTCCCATCCTGAATGTCATAGTCCGTATCTTCATCATTGCTTGCTGTTCCAGGAGTCCCCCCAACCGTAGAACCTCCCGTTGACTTTTCCAGATAAGATTCCGACAGAAATCCCTGTTCCTGACCTTCCGGAACATTATATTCATGAATGACTTTTTCGATTTCACTCCATTCAATGTCCAGATTGACATTCACCTTGACATCACCATAGATTCCGGTAGACAGTACCTGGTTTCGTATGGAATTTTCTGTCACATTGCAAATCTGCTGCTGATATTTAAGCTGTCTGTTTAACGCCGTAATGGAACCTGCCGTATTCACATCACCCGAATACAGGCACTCACCCGTGGTACTAAGAATCGTAATATCTTTCGCGTTCAGATTTTCCACACCATTCATCAGATACTTGGCAATGACTTCCGCCTCTTCCTCGGACATTTCTTCCTTCAGTGTCAGAATAACCGTTGCCGTTGAACCGTTCTTAGATTCAAACAGAGAATTCGAAGAAGTCTGCAGGTTAATACGAACCTGCGCTGAACTGACTTTATCAAGTGTTGCCAGATTCCGGCTGAACTCCGAATTTAAGAATTCCTGCCACATTCTTATCTTGTCACTCTCTGTCGTGGAAAAACTGGAATTGAGTGCATCATCCAGACCAAATCCATCCACCTTAATCTCGTTCGTGGCAAGAAGCATCTGCGCATTAACCACATCCTGCTTTCTCACGGAAACCGTCATTGTCTTATCATCAACCGCATACGTATAACCATTTTCCGCAAGAAGTGAGGTCACCTGACTCATTTCATTATAATTGGCACATTCTGTCAGTACTTCATAATTTGGGCGTGACAAAACCGCCGCCAGTATTACTAAAGTTAAAATAACAACTGCCAGCGAACTCAGTACAATCGCCTTCTGTTTTCTATTATATCGGTTCCAGAAGTCCAAAAAACGTTCGAACATCTGACGTAATCTATCCGGCATGATAATATCGTTCTCCTAATTCCCGTAAATTTCATTCTTTTTTGCTTTCCCGGAGGAAGCACAAACTAAATCTGCATATTCATGATTTCACGATATGCCTCTAAAACCTTATCCCTTATGGCAACTGTATACTGAAGGGAAAGATTTGCCTTCTGCTGTATTACACCCAGTTCATGCGTACTGGTAAGATTCCCCAGTGCAAAATCAATTTCTGCCTGCTGTGCATCTTCCACATACTTATTGGTACTCTCAACCAACCCGATAGCTGACTGAAAAATGCTGTCAAAGGAGTCTCTTACCTCATTTGGCTCCTTGGCATTCTCATTGGGAGTCTTTCCCGTGGTCAGAACCTCCCTGATGTAATCAGAAGTAACATTATATAGTGCTGCCAGATTATTCATGACTCCATCTCCTTATCCAAAAATCTGATTATGCCTTACCTACTTCCAGACCTTTACTTAACATGGCCTTGGTTGCATTAAAGGACGTGATGTTTGCTTCATAAGAACGCGAAGCATCAATCAAATCCGTCATTTCCGTAATGACATTCACATTTGGATAAGTCACGTATCCATTTTCGTCCGCATCCGGATGAGACGGATCATATACCATCTTCATCTCAGTCTTGGTATCTTCTATAATCTTCGTAACCTTAACACCCTGTCCTGCAATACTCTTGGACGCTGCGGTCAGAACCGAATCAAACGGCTGCGCATAATGATTGGACTTTTCCGTAAAGACCACATTCTTACGACGGTATGGTGTACCATCTTCCGTTCTGGTCGTCTCTACATTCGCAATGTTCTGCGCAATAATATCTGAACGAAGCTGCTGTGCCGTCATTCCGGAGGCACTAATATTTAACGCTGTAAAAATCGCCATAAAATCATCCTTTCAAATTACCATCCTATGTCAATACCGACTTAATCCGTGAAAATTCCTGGGTCATACTGTCTACCAGTCCGTTATATACCAGCTGGTTCGATGCCAGTTCCACTTCTTCCCGTGCAATATCCACATTGTTATCATCCAGACGATAGGACAAATCCCCATCATCAATATATGCGACCATCTTCGCATCCGAAAGGTCCACATTATGTACCTTTTCTGACAGGGTTGAATTCATATCTCCTGCCCTCTCCAATGCCCTGTTTAAATGTTCCTCAAATTCCAGATCTTTTCGCTTATAGCCTGGAGTATCAACATTTGCAACATTATTACTTAAGATTTCATTCCGGTAATAGCTTGCATCTGCCGCCTTTTTGAGAACATCCACATAATCAAACGCTCCCGAACCAAACATAACATCACTCCTTCTATTCGCATCCATGCAACATTTTTCTACATAAAATCCCTTATATACATTATACGAATTATGATGGAAAACACAAGTTTTTTTTGACAGAAAATCATTTCAAAAAAGAAAAACCGGCGCAAATCCGCACCGGTTCCACATCTTTTTTACTAAAATAAAATCATTTGTTTTCGGAAATTTTTTTCAGTTCGTCAAAAACAACATCATTGAGAACCTTGATATAAGTTCCCTTCATGCCGGATGAACGGGATTCAATCACACCCGCACTTTCAAATTTTCTCAATGCATTGACAATCACGGAACGGGTAATTCCTACTTTATCCGCAATCTTGCTGGCAACAAGAATTCCCTCATTTCCCTCAAGCTCGGAAAAGATATGCGTGATAGCTTCCAGTTCCGAAAAAGAAAGGGTGCTGATTGCCGACTTTACAATATGAAGCTTCCGGTCTTCCTCTGCATTTTCCTCATTTACCGAGCGCATCATTTCAAGACCCACAACCGTTGTACCATACTCGCAAAGTATAATATCATCAATTTCATAAGACGCATCCGACTTATACATGAATAAGGTACCCAGTCTCTCTCCTGCAATGTCAATCGGCGTAATAATGGCCTGATACTTGCGGACATCATCCTTGGTAAAGCCAAGCGTCATCAGATTAACATTCTCTTTTGTGGACAATACACCCAGGAGTCTCTCATTGAGCATATGATCAACAAATCCACCCACTTCATCATCAATCAATTCCTTAATTTCATCCACGCCCTCACACGCACTGACACCAAGCACCTTGCCCTTCTTGCTGATAACAAGAACATTCGACTTTAAAATCTCACTCAAAACTTCACAGATATCATTAAAAACTACTCTGGAAGAATGGTTATTGTGTAAAAGCTTATTAATTTTTCGTGTCTTATCTAATAACTGTACACTCATATCTGCTCCGTCCTGCGTAAATTCACGCTTTTAATGTAATATTATAAATATTATAGCAAACTGACATATTTTTGCAATAGTTAAAGTTAATTTTTTGATTTTTGATAAGTTTTCTGATAATTGTTAATTAAATAACTAAGTAATGAAATTTTTTACAATTCCTTCTTCGGCATTTCTTCCACGTAACCACATTGTTCCTCATGGCATACCAGCTTATTTCCTTTTTCTACCATGTATCCGCCACAACGAGGACATTTCTTATCCGAAGGCTTCTGCCAGGACATGAATTCGCATTCCGGATGATTTTCACATCCATAATATCTTCTGCCCTTCTTCGTCTTCTTAATAACCACTTCACCCTTACATAACGGGCAGGAAACTCCCGCTTTCTCAAGATACGGCTTTGTGTTACGGCATTCCGGGAATCCCGGGCATGCAAGGAACTTTCCATGCGGGCCATATTTAATGACCATCTGACGCCCGCACAAATCACAGGTAACATCGGAGACTTCATCCTCGATATTAATCTCTTCCAGCTCCTTCTCAGCATTCTTTACCGCCTCATCAAGATCCGGATAGAAATTACGGATAACCGTTTTCCAGTTCACAACTCCTTCTTCCACCTTATCTAAAAGCGATTCCAGATTCGCCGTAAAATTAACATCCACAATACTTGGGAAAGCCTGCTTCATCACATTATTGACTGCTTCACCCAGTTCTGTCACATAAAGATTCTTATTCTCCTTGGAAACATAATGTCGTGCAATAATTGTCGTGATGGTAGGTGCATAGGTTGACGGTCTTCCAATTCCAAGTTCCTCCATGGTTTTTACCAACGCAGCTTCCGTATAATGTGCCGGCGGCTGGGTAAAATGCTGTTTGCTTTCAAACTCTACCAGCTTTAAGGAACTCTTTTCATCAATCCCCTTTACCAGAGTATTATTTTCTTCCTTCTCTTCATCCTCATTGACATAAACGGACATAAAGCCATCAAAGGAAAGTTTGGAAGCTGCCACCGTAAAATAGTATTTTCCAGCCTTAATCTTTACTGATGTCACTTCGTATTCTGCATCTGCCATCTGACTTGCCGTAAAACGTTTCCAAATCAGCTGATACAGGCGGAACTGATCCCTGGATAAAGAATCTTTAATTTTTATCGGAAGAAGGCTGATATCGGTTGGACGGATTGCTTCATGAGCATCCTGTATTTTCCGGCCTTTTCCGTCTGCCGTCTTTCGTTCCACAAAATATTTTTCACCATAATTGGCATTAATATATTCTCCTGCAAGACGTTCCGCTTCTTCTGCCACTCTGGTGGAATCCGTACGCAGATATGTAATAATACCCACGGTTCCCATTCCTTCAATATCCACGCCTTCATAGAGCTGCTGTGCAAGACGCATGGTTTTCTGTGTAGAGAAATTTAATGTCTTGGAAGCCTCCTGCTGTAACGTACTGGTGGTAAATGGAAGCGGTGCTTTTTTATTCCTCTTTGATTTTTTAACGGAATCCACGGTAAATTTCTTTCCCTTTAATTCCTTTAAAATCTCCTGCATCTGCTTTTCCGACTTTATCTCAATCCGTTCCTTCTCATCCCCATAGAATTTTGCCGTTAAATTCTTCTTCTCACCGTCTACATGAATCACGGCATCCAACGTCCAGTATTCCTCCGGAATAAATGCATTAATTTCTTCTTCTCTGTCACAGATAATGCGGAGTGCCACAGACTGCACACGTCCGGCACTTAATCCTCTCTTAATCTTACTCCACAAAAGCGGACTGATTCTGTAACCCACCATACGGTCGAGAATACGTCTGGACTGCTGTGCATCCACCAAATCCATGTCAATCTTCCTTGGCTGCTTAATAGAAGCCTTCACGGCATTCTTTGTGATTTCGTTAAAGCTAATCCGGTTAATATCCTTCTCTTCCAGCTTTAATGCATTGGCCAGATGCCAGGAAATAGCTTCTCCCTCACGGTCAGGGTCCGTTGCCAGATAAACCTTGTCTGCCTTTTTCACTTCCTTGCGAAGCTTCGCCAGAATATCACCCTTTCCCCGGATGGTAATATATTTCGGTTCAAAATCATCTTCAATATCGATTCCCATGGAGCTTTTCGGCAAATCCCTCACATGACCGTTTGACGCTGCTACTTCATAATTAGCGCCTAAGAATTTCTTAATCGTCTTAACCTTTGCCGGAGATTCCACAATCACTAAATACTTTGCCATTACTTTACTTCCCTTCTGATGATATCCGTGTTCTTACATAATATCCGCGTGACACCTCCTTAATCGCCCCCTTAAGTTCCAGACTAACAAGGTTTTCCATCACCACGGACATTTCTAATCCTGTTTCTTCTAATATAATGTTAAGATTTTTCGGTGTCAAATCCAGACAACTATACAACATTTTTTCTTCCCTTGCAAGTAAATTCATGATTTTTTTATTTTTCTCTTTCGGCTCCGGTTTATTGAGAAAGATTTCACAATTTAATATTTCCAGAATATCCTCCACATCACAGACCACTCCGGCTCCCATTTTGATTAAATTATTGCACCCGCTGCTTAACGCATCACAAATTCTTCCCGGAACCGCCATTACCGTACGATTCTGCTCCAATGCCATATCTGCAGTAATCAGGGAACCGCTTTTTTCCCTTGCCTCCACCACTACTACCACATCCGAAAGCCCACTGATAATCCTGTTTCGTAACGGAAAATGACAGGAAAGCGGCTGCATTCCCGGTGGATATTCCGAAAGAATTCCGCCATGCTCGCACATCTGTGAATAGATTTCTATATTTTCTCTTGGATAACACACATCCACGCCTCCTGCCAGCACTCCCAGAGTGAATCCCTCTGCCGCCAGGGCACCCTTATGTCCTGCGCTGTCAATTCCGCGTGCCATTCCGCTTATCACATTAATTCCCGCCATTGCAAGTCCCTTTGCAATCTGGTACGTCGTCTGCTTTCCATATTCACTACACGCACGCGCCCCCACAATGGCTACCTGATGCTTTTTTTCATCAGGAAGTTTTCCTTTCAGATACAGACAAACCGGTCGGTCATATATTTGTTTCAGGCGATAAGGATATTCTTCATCCGCCAAAGTAATTAATCTTATCTTTTTCTTCTTTAATTCCAAATATTCTTTGTAAATTATGGAATTTTTCTTCATTTCGCTGATACATTCTATGTCTTTTTCCTTTAAAATATTAGAGGCCCTCAGAGCTTTTTCCTGTGCACGGTAAAGTTCCTTCGGACTATCGAACACAGAAAGCAGTTTCTCCATTTTAAGATTCCCAAGTCCCGGAATATTTGCCATCCAGAACCAGTAAAATTTTTCATCTTCGTTTATCAAACACAGTCTCCTTTCTTAAAAACCATTCGATAGAAATTCCAGATTACGAAAGCAGATTGCCTCACTTAAATGACTGCATTGAATTTCTTCCGAATGTTCCAGGTCAGCAATCGTCCTTGCCACACGCAAAATTTTGCTATATCCCCTGGCACTTAAATCATAACATTCATAGGCCTTTTTCATCAGCTGGTTTCCCTTCTCATCCAGACGACAGAACTGTTTCATCTGCTTTGCATCCAGCTGGCTGTTGTAGCAAATGGGAAACTTCTGATAGCGTTTTTTCTGTATCGCCACGACCTCTTCCACCATTTTCTTCATATCCCTTGAACCCATATCCGGAATATAATGTTCTTCTGCCGATTCCCGGATTCTTTGAAGCATTCTACCGACATCCGGCCGAATATCCCCTGCCAGTTCTTCATACTGAGGCTTTTCCACATGAACTGCCATGTCAAAACGGTCCAAAAATGGCCGTGACAATTTCCCCAGATGATGCATGATATCATTTTCCGTACACCGGCACACATTACGATCCGGATAATATCCGCATTTACATGGATTTAAAGCCGCCACCAGCATGACATCTGATGGAAATCTACAGATTCCGGTACTCCGTATAATCGTAATCTGTCGTTCTTCCAGCGGCTGACGCAGACATTCCAGCACATTTCCCCTAAACTTGGTTAATTCGTCCAGAAACAGAACGCCCTGATGTGCCAGTGTAATCTCTCCCGGCAGAGGGATACTCCCACCGCCAAGCAATGCCGATTGTGATATGGTATGATGTGGTGCCCGAAACGGGCGTGAATGCATGCAGCCCTCCTCATTCAAAAGTCCTGCCACACTATAGATTTTTGAAACTTCAATGATTTCTTCCCGGCTCATCTCCGGTAAAATTGTCGGTATTCGTGATGCCAGAAGCGTCTTTCCACTTCCGGGCGGCCCCGATAAGAGCAGATTATGCCTCCCGGCTGCAGCAATCAGAATTGCCCTTTTTGCCATGTATTGCCCTTTTACATCACAAAAATCCATTTCTAATGCAGTTCCTTTTTTTGAAACAAAGCTTCTCTTTTCCGGAAATCCGATTGTTTCGTCCGCTTCCCGGTTAATGAAACGGATGACCTCCTGAAGAGACCGGACACCGATAATTTTCATGCCGGAAATCAACGCCGCCTCCTTCTGGTTCTCCCACGGCAGAATACAGCATTTGATTCCTTTCTCCTCTGCCTTACAAATCATTGGCAGCACACCGCAAATACCGTTAATACTCCCGTCCAGACTCATTTCCCCCAGAATCATGGTATCTTTTAGTCTTTCACGATTCCCATATCTGCCAGGATACCGACCGCAACCGGCAAATCCAGCATGGTTCCACTTTTACGTATACTCGCCGGCGATACATTCACCACAATTCTTGAGCTCGGTATCCGGTAACCGGTATTCTTAATTGCCGTCCGTACGCGGTCTCCTGCTTCCTTCACACGTGCCCCAAGATAACCTGTCATGGTAAATGACGGAATTCCATTGCACAAATCCACCTCTACCTGCACAATACTTGCATCCACACCGGTTACAGATGCACTTAGAATTTTTGATAACATAAAAAATGCCTGCTCCTCCTTATAAAAATAATTGTTCAATGGGAAATTTGATTGTAAGCAAGGAATTTCACATACTTTCATACTGCCTTAAAGAAATTGTAAGAAATATAGAGTAAAAGAATTAGCTTGCTTATGTGATATAAGATATATGATTTGGGGAGAAATGTCAAGAAAAATTCGGCTTATGCACCAAGCAAAAAAAACGGTAACCACCATATACGTGGCTACCGTTTTCATTCAGGTCAGAATTTTAATCCAGACTAAATAAGTGTTTCATTTTATCAATCGTAACATTTTTCAAGGTTACAGTCAGAATCTTAGTGTTATCTCCCTTAAGATACGATTTATAAGCCTCTGCATCCGAAAACTGCATGACGGAAATAATATACGTTGCTTCATCTGAAGATGTCTTGACAGATGGCTTAATCAATGCATTGACAGAATACTCATTACGACCATCTTCGTTATTATACCACTTTAAGATGTGATTTCTATTGTTCAAGTCATGGTTATCATCATAACTCTTAATCGTTCCTTCTTCTTCACTACCTGCGGTATAAACAATCTTTCTCGTCAGGAATTCATCTGCACCGGCACCAGCACCACCATTGCACTGTTTCGGAACCTCGTACCACTTTGCATCATCCGTTTCCGTCTTGTTTATGTACATATCTCTCAACAATTTACCCAGTCGATTATCTTCGTCCAGAAGACGATACTGTTTCGTCCAGTAATATTCGACTACGAAATATCCGGAAGTGCTTCCAGTAAATTTGTACTCAATCTCAGCCGTTCTAGCACCAAAATCATCCGCAACGACTCTGTCCACCAAAACAATTCCTTCTGGTGTACGGAATTTTTTCTGTGGGTTCACTTTGTTCAAAATAGTAATCTTACGGTCTTTGTAGCTAATAACACCATAACGTACATTCTGAACCATGAACTCAATGGCACTCTTGGTTGCTAATTTTCCATCCTTAATTTCCGTACTTCGTCCCGGAATATTTCTAAAATAATCAAATGCAAGCGACGTATTGGTATAACCATTGACACTGCCAGAGCCTTGCTGATTGGTTACATTAGAAACTTCTTCAATATAATACTTATATAGCTCAGTTGTAACAGACATTCCACCATTAAACGTATAGGCAAATGGATTTGCAATTCCTTTGTAGTTTGGAAATGATGCCAGCCTCAAATCCGGATACGCATACTGACCGATACTTCCATCATTAAATGGACTGTATTTTGCAAAAATCGTTGTACTTGTCGCTGCATCATAATGATTTTCCCCGAATATCTCATATGGGAAAAACAACGCCGGATTCCAGCATTCACACTCGTACAATACACCGGTAAAATGAGTATTACGATATTCTTCCGAACGTTTGCTTCCTCGCATTTTATCAAAATTATATTCCTTATACTCAGGATTTGCATAGAAATCATACGGAATGGTTGGGTCAACAAATGCATATAACAAATGCAAAAACTTACATAAGTTATTCTCACTTCCGCCACCCTCACTATCCTGAGGTGATTTCTTTACAGCAGCTGCTGCACCGGAAAGTCCCGCAATGGAGTCTGTTAAAGATTCATCCGTAATCATGGCAATTCTTCGTTTCTGAGTTGTATCCATCAGACGCGTATACATTTTATAGATAACCTGCCACTCAATATCCGAAACATTCCCCGAACTTCCAAATGTCGCATTAGTTCTAATCGTAGACTTATCATATTCATACGAATCCGCCGTACCATTAAACGTAAATAACGATGGTACACGTCTCTGATTTGGAATCAGTGCAGTTCCTTGCACCTCCGAATGATAATTCAAATCATGCTCTGCAAATACATCATTCGTCTTATCCAGATATATGGATTTTCCACCATTAAACAGAATTACAAAATCCACATTATTCAAAAATGTGTTAATGTATTCTGACTCAAAATATCCTGAATCCAGACTTCTTCCATTTGACGCATAGTCATAATAAACCATAGCATTCAAATCTTCCGGTGACAAGGTAATGACTTTAACATTGTATGGTGAATAATGAACTTTACCATCCACCGATAATTCTGCATTAAAGGTACGAACATAATAGTCTGTGTCCGACATTAACTTCGGTGCCACCTGCTGTAACTTTTCAACAGTATTATATTCTTTTCTGCTAAAATCAAAATCCCAGGCCGATATTTCCCGAACAAACTCAATTGATTTCTCATAGCAGTTCGTGAAATCCTTGCTCCATGTTACTACTGCCTTCATGCTGTCCGGAAGACACATGGTAACCTGATTTCGGGGATCATGAAGTTCGCCACTATTTGCACTTGCAATTTCCCCCGGCAGATGAATCGTATAGGAATCCATTCCTGCAAGCGTAATCTTAACGTTTTCTCCCGCTGCCGGATCAGTTAACAGCTGTTTATACGTATCTGTCTCATACATTCTGACCGACCAGTTCGTATACAAATCAGTAACATCCGCAAACGAAAAGGTTGGATAACGCTCCTTAAATTCATCCGTCAGTGTGTTTTCAATCCTTTCCAGCGTTCCGTCTACTAAAATATACCAGCCTGCAAAAATATACTCATCCACATACGGACTCTGAGACACAATTTCTCCATTATTGATTACCGTATTGTATCCTAAGTCAAGACAGGACTTTGCAAAGGAATAATCCGCAGTACATAAATCAATTCCTGAACCAATTCCACCTATTGCATTTTCATTAATTCCAATCGGATTATTGATTTTAGTAGAAAGTGCATACTCTCCATAAATTGCATTTGCATCTCCACCATCTGTCAAATCCAGACGCTTTTTTGTTGTACCATCACTACTAAAAGTCCCCTCGCTTATATTGGTGGAACTTCCCGCTGCACTTCCTGTTGGATAATTTATGACAAACTTTCCATCCGATACTGCATACTGTGTTATGTAATTATAATTAAAACCATATCCCTTTACAATCGTGGAATAATAAATCTCAGATTTACGACAATTGATTTTGTACTGAAGCGCATAATCATACCGTTCCTGAAGATAAGCCGTGAAAGTCTCCTCTGATACAATCTTTGCTTCAATAAGCGTATCTTCTAATTCATCCAATGTATCTTCAATGCTTTTTGCACCCCTGCCATTGACAGTTGCAATGACATCCGGACCGAGATTGTAACCAAGAGCATCCTCCACAAACTCTTTTACCTTTGGAATTTTATAATAATCATCTACACCACCCCATGCATTCACACCGGGATTTAATTCGCCTACCTTATTCCTAATCTGCCACTCTGCAGTCAAAGAATACGTTTCTTTAATATAGTCAAGATATCTCTGCATTGCCTGATACTTAAGTTCATTAAGTCTAGCATCCAGAGAAGTTCCCTGCGCTACAAATTCTTCTTCAATAATCTTTAAATTCTTATCACAAAAATATTTTATTGCATTCAGCTTAATAATCGTCTTATCCGTATCCGTCAATGTAATTGCAGCCACCTGCTCATTGGACAAATCAAACAATCCCTGATCGCCAATGTGTCCACGAATCTGCGAAATAGCAGAAGATGGTGAAATTTCAAGAATGACGTATGGATTCTCATTCGTTCCTAACTGATCTATCGTTAATTCCAGATTATTTGCACTCTTAAAATCATTCCGGTATATTTGATTCGTATAGTCATAAATATCAGAATCCGGTGACATATTAAATTCATAACTATCTTTACTGGAAGCAATCAGATTGGAACCGGAATCTGAATCAGCCTCTTCTTTTCTTTTACTTTCACTCCCGGTTACCGAGGCATTCTGTATCGTTTTACTATCTGTTGCATATGCAGAATCCACCATGGAATCCCATATTCCAAAACTGGAGGTTAATGGAAGAACAACACTTACCATTAAAAACAACGCGATTAACTTTTTGGCTCTTACTGTTAATTTCATTCCTTTCTCCTCCTTATCGATTATATGCTTTATAAGTTACAGAAGTTCCATCCGCATTGTTGACGACAACTTCATCCAGCGTATTTCTGCAGCTTGAAGAAATCTCGAATTCGCTGGAAACATTATTATGTTTAATTTCGAATACCACCTTGACCTTAACCGGATTACGAACAACATAAACATCTGGATCCGACGCAGCTGTAGTTGCCGGTTCAGTAGGCGATTCTCCACCCCCTCCGGATTCTGTTGCACTGGTTGGGGAAGGAATATCCTCCGGATTCGTTTCGACACCATAGTCAAAAGAAAGTTTTATTGCTGATACTTCATCTGAAATCAAAAAACCCGTATCCATATAGCTGCTTGAAGCCGGTTCAAGATTATCCTTAAATGTCACCATGTACAATGACGTTGTTGCATTATCATAATACATAATTCTCTGATTTCCTTTTGAATCCGTCTTATACAGTTTATAGGTACCATTT
>CAMEUH010000021.1 GCA_945938055.1 uncultured Eubacteriaceae bacterium
AGACTTAGCTGTCTGTGGATTCTTAACCTTCTTTGTAATTTCTACATCGGATCTCTGAACCTTAACCTTAGCATACTTAATAGCAGATAAGGAGTCAGCTACTACGGAAAGACCAGCGATACCTGTTGCAAAGTATCTCTTAACATCTCTGTCATGAAGAGCCATCTGAGATCTTTCATAGCAGTACTTGTCATGCATGTAATGAATTACGTTAAGAGTATTAACGTAAGCACCTGCAAGCCATTCCATCATGTCTGTGTACTTAGCCATTACATCATCATAGTCAAGGTATTCGCCTTCAACTGGTCTGTACTTAGGACCAACCTGTACACCTGTACACTCATCAACACCACCGTTAAGAGCATATAACAGACACTTAGCAAGGTTTGCTCTTGCACCGAAGAACTGCATTTCCTTACCAACTCTCATGGAAGATACACAACAAGCAATTGCGTAGTCATCACCATGTGTTACTCTCATTAAGTCATCATTCTCATACTGGAAGGATGAAGTCTTAATGGACATCTTAGCACAGAATCTCTTCCATGGAAGTGGAAGTCTTGTAGACCAGAGAACAGTCATGTTTGGTTCTGGTGCTGTGCCTAAGTTATTTAAGGTATTTAAGAAACGGAAGGACATCTTTGTTACCATGTGTCTGCCGTCAATACCGATACCACCGATGGATTCTGTTACCCATGTTGGGTCACCGGCGAATAATGCATTGTATTCAGGAGTACGTGCGAACTTAACTAATCTTAACTTCATTACGAAGTGGTCTACGAATTCCTGAATCTGCTCTTCTGTAAATGTACCAGCCTTGATATCTCTTTCAGCGTAAATGTCAAGGAAAGTAGATGTACGTCCAAGGGACATTGCAGCACCATTCTGCTCCTTAACAGCGGAAAGATAACCAAAGTAAGTTGCCTGAATTGCTTCCTGTACGTTTGAAGCCGGCTTTGAAATGTCACAGCCATAAGAAGCTGCCATAACCTTCATTTCCTTAAGAGCCTTAATCTGCTCGGATAATTCTTCACGAAGTCTGATAACATGATCTGTCATTTCGCCTTCTGTAATGGACTTCTGATATTCCTTATCCTCAATCAGTCTGTCAATACCGTAAAGAGCAACTCTTCTGTAGTCACCGATGATACGTCCACGTCCGTAAGCATCCGGAAGACCAGTGATGATGTGGTTTGTACGGCAAAGTCTCATTTCTGGTGTGTAAACATCGAATACACCATCGTTATGAGTCTTTCTGTGCTTCTTAAAGAAATCTTCAACTTCAGGATCCATTGAGAAACCGTTTGTTGTTAAAGCAGCCTTAGCCATGTTAAGACCACCATAAACCTGCATGGATCTCTTGAAAGGCTTGTCTGTCTGGAAACCAACGATTTTTTCCTTATCCTTGTCAAGATATCCAGGACCATGTGATGTGATTGTGGAAACAATCTTTGTATCCATATCAAGAACACCTGGATGTGGCTCAGCAAGCTCCTGCTTTGTCAACTCCATAACCTGTGCCCATAAATCCTTTGTATCCTGTGTAGGACCGCAAAGGAATTCTTCATCACCATCATATGGTGTATAGTTCTTCTGGATGAAATCTCTGACATCGATTTCTTTTTCCCATTTGCCGGTTACAAAACCATTCCATTCTTCTCTCATTTTGTGAATGACCTCCTATAAAAATATTATAATAATTATGCGTCGTAACATTGGTTAGTGACGCTTTAATTCTGTAAAATAATTATAGTTGAACTGTGTATACAAGTCAATATGACATAATGGATTTTTTGACGTACAATCGCTGATTTTATCGTAATTTATTAGTAAATTTTAACGAAAAGTTAAAAAATAAACAAACAATCCGCCCGAAAATCGGATGCATAAACACAGCAAGCTTGTAAAATACTAAAGCTTGTATTATAATAAGGCATCGAGAAAAAAATGGAGGTTGATAAAATGGCAGCTATTAATAAAGAAATGACAATCGCTGAGATGATTCAGATTGATACCGGCATCATTCCAATCCTCATGGAAGCAGGAATGCACTGTGTCGGATGTCCTTCAGCACAGGGCGAGAGCCTTGAAGAGGCAGCAATGGTTCACGGTATGGATGTTGATGCATTGGTTGAGAAGATTAATAAATTTCTTGCGGAAAAGTAAATTTCAGGGGATGACAGGAAGGTGCATCTGGCACGAACCTTGTCATCCCCTGTTTTTTCTTTATAGATTGCCGAGAATGGAAACGGCATCAGTCTTTATAATGGTTTCATAATGTTCCTTGTAGTAACTCTCGGTTGCGTAGGTCGCTTTTACGCGGCTGCCATACTCGGAAATGGCATTGCAGGCCTTGTTAAAGGAATCGGTATTGTCTCCTTCAAATTCCAGGACCAGATAGTAGAGTGCATTAGCCGGATCCTTATACAGAGCACTGGCATTTATCTGACAGCCCAGAGCCAGCTGACAGGCAGTATTGACTTTTTCGAAGGAAGAAAAGGAGAAGATACGAATCATCCTGCGCGGCTGTACGGCTGCTCCCGGATTTTCGTCGGTTTCCTTCCGGGCTTTGATGGAATCCTTAAAAGGAATAAAATCATCCTGCGTATCATTGGAAGGAATTTCCTCTACCTTTTCAATATCATCTGCATTCAGTTCCAGGGAGTCCCGAAGTTCCTGAATCTTGGAAAAAAGGGTTGAAATGTCATCTTCTTCATTGTCGGAATCTTCAGAAGAATCATTTTCATCATCCTGGGAAGGCGCAAATTTCGAAAAGCGTGTATCGAGTTCTTCTGGGTCCTCCACCTTGGTAATAACTAATATGATACAGTCTGCAGAGACCGGAATCGCTTCTATCATTAGTGGAATGTCCTCTGCTTCAAAACCAAATTCAAAGGATGCCTGCTGCATCATCTCACGGAATAGATCCTTAGCCTTTTCCGTGCCATAGGCAAGCTCGCTTATCTTGAGCTCTCTTTCGACAAGGTCGGCCTTGTTAAGAGTGCAGCGTATTTGATTGTCACTTAATTTTTCTAATTTCATAACTCACAGCTCCTAACATCATGGATAAAAATATACTGTTTATAGTATAAACCAAAATAAATTCAGATGTAAAGAAATATTATGGAAAAAACAAAAAATATGAAAAAAAATGTAGCATCTTGTAGAAAAAGATTGCCAAAGATTCTTATACTATGTATAATATGGCTAAGGGGATGGATGTTCCATGTTAAAAGGAGGGATGTTTATAGAATGAGTTAATGTTTTACAATATTTTATGATTCTATATTTCAAAAGTTCTAAGTTTAAAGTTATTTGATGTTTCATCAGAATTTCACAATTATTTACAATTTCACAGACTTTTTAATTTTTATGATATGGACTGGACATCGATTCCTTTGCAGCAATACTTATTATTGCGGTGATTTTTGTTCTATGCACAAATAAATATATCACAAATAATTTATGCGGAGGAAAAGAAATTGCGCAAAAAGAAATCGTCGGCAATTTATCAGGAAGTGCTGGGATATCAGGAACTTGGAGTGGATATCTTTCTGAATGGCAGGAATATCGAGAGCTGTGACCAGGGAATTTACTCCCTGAAGGAGAATACCTGTTACATGAGGGAATATATCAAGGATGGTAACGGTGATCTGGAGAGGATTAACTTTACCACAATTAAAAAACGTTAGATGCATAAATCCCCTTTACGCATCAGACCGGCCGTTTGAATGCGGCCGGTTTCTTTTTGCCATAAAAATTTATGATAAAGGTAATGACTGAATGTGAAAAAAATGTTATAATATAAAAGATTGTGGCAGGAGGTATATTTTTAATGAAGAAGACCAGATTAAATAAAAAGGGCAAACAGGTCGTCATGGCTTTTTGCATCATTATGATAATTGTATTATTATTGTTGATTTTTGTCGGAATAAAATTATATGAAAAATACTCACCGACCAAGGAAAGAATGACTTACCAGGACTACTTTGAAATGAAAGAGGAAAACCAGGTTCTGGTTTACATGAATGATGAGGAATTAGACATTAGGGTACTGGTGGAAGACGGAAGATGTTATCTGCCGCGAGAATATGTGGTAGACAATCTTAATTGCAGATTTTATAAGGATATCGAAGGAAATTACATCATGTATACCGTTGCGGATAATATTTATTCCTTTGCAACGGATGAAGCGTATTATACGGACATGAACGGCAGCACGGTGCCGACGGATTATGTAGTAGTTAAGAGCGAGGACGATGAACTTTACATTGCCATTGATTATGTTAAGGAACATGCAGATTTTGAATATCGTTTCTACGAGGATCCGTATCGACTGATGATGTGGAATCAGTATGTGGAAAAAACATATGCAAAGCTTGATAAAGATACGCCGATTCGTTTCCGCGGCGGAATTAAGAGCCCGATTATCACGGATGGCACAGAGGGTCAGGAAGTGGAGGTTCTTGCTGATTATGAGGACTGGATTGAGGTAAGAACGGAGGATGGTTATCTTGGTTATGTTCAGGCAAAGAGAGTCGGAGAGAATTATTCAAGAACCATGGAAAGTACTTATGTGGAGGAAGCAGTTCCGGTTTCCACAAAGGTAGATTTTAAGATTAACCTGGTATTTCAGGCAGTCGGTTCGGCAGCTTTTAACGGTGACATGTTAAAGGAGGCCCTGAAAAATACAGAAGGCGTGAATGTGATTTCGCCTACATGGTACAAACTGGCAGGAAATGATGGAAGCATGACCTGTCTTGCCAACAAATCCTATGTGGAGAAAAGCCATGAAATGGGCATTCAGGTCTGGGCTCTGGTGGATGATTTTGATACCAGTCTGGACAAACTGGCGATTCTTTCGGATAAGGATACAAGAGCACGCATGATTAACCGTCTGGTTTCAGATGCGCGTGAATATGGTTTTGACGGAATTAATCTGGATTTTGAAAAAATCACGGAAGAAACCGTGGAGCATTATCTTCAGTTTGTAAGAGAGTTATCATTTGAATGCAGAAAATATGGAATTATTCTCTCTACGGATAATTATGCTCCGGCAAATTTCAATCTTTTCTATAATCGGAAGGAACAGGGAATCTGGGCAGATTATACGATTATCATGGGATATGATGAGCATTGGAGCGGTTCAGAAGAGGCGGGACCGGTTGCATCTCTTGGTTATGTGAGAGATGGAATCACCAATACACTTTTGGAGGTTCCGGCTGAGAAAGTAATCAATGCCATGCCATATTATGTGAGAATATGGTATGAAACACTGAACACGGACGGAAGCATTACTTTGAGCAGTAAAGCTGTGGGTATGGATGCTGCAAAAAGTACTCTGGATGGTAAATCCGCGGAAGCAATGTGGAGTGAAGAAATGGGACTCTATTATGGAGAGTTTGTGGATGGCAATGTAACGGTTAAAATCTGGCTGGAAGATTTGAAATCCATTGAAGAGAAGATGAAGCTTTACAAAGAAAATTCCCTGGCAGGTGTTGCCGGATGGAGACTGGGACTGGAAAGTAAGGGTGTCTGGTCAGTAATAGAAAATTATCTGAATTAATATAATAGAGTAAGACTTTTTTGGCGGTAACATTTTATGCGTCGGGGATTGCAGATTTTAATGGCAATACTCATGATAGCGGCAATATACTGTACTTTTCGATACAGGGTGCTTCCTTCATCCGCAACAGGACAGAAAGGCACAAAGGTGATTGTGATTGACCCGGGACATGGAGGCGAAGATCCGGGGAAGGTGGGAATCAATGATGTTCTGGAAAAAGAGATTAATCTTGCTATCTCGGAGAAGTTAAAGGAACTTCTGGAAAAGGAAGGCTATGCCGTAATACTTACCCGTAAGGATGACAACGGCCTTTATGAAAGCTCGGATACGAACAAGAAGGTTACCGACATGAAAGCTCGGTGCAGAATCATCGAAGAAGCCGGTGCAGACATTGTTGTCAGCATCCACCAGAATAGCTTTCATCAGGAAAGTGTATGCGGAGCGCAGGTATTTTACTATAAATATTCTGAGCAGGGAAGAAAACTTGCGACTGTAGTACAGGAAGCAATAAGGGAGGGACTGGATCCGGAGAATACGAGGCAGGCAAAGGAAAACTCTTCTTATTATATGCTGGTACATACTCCGTGTCCGACTGTAATTGTGGAATGTGGTTTTCTGTCAAATCGTGAGGAGGCAGAACGACTGGCACAGGAGTATTATCAGGCGAAGGTTGCGTCGGCGGTTTGTAAAGGAATTCAGACATTTTTCATGGGAGCAGATGAATAGAAGGTTTGGAAATGGATACGATATATGAAACAATAGGAACGAATGAAGAGAAAAACAGACAGGTATTTGCACAGGCGGGAGAAATACTAAGAAGCGGAGGACTTGTGGCATTTCCGACAGAAACCGTGTATGGGCTGGGGGGAAATGCCCTGGACGAAGAAGCGGCAGCTAAAATTTATGCGGCGAAGGGAAGACCTTCGGATAATCCGCTGATTGTCCATATTGCCGATATTGAGGCGCTAAAGGTTCTATGCAGCAAGATTCCGGATAGTGCCTTTAAGCTGGCAGAACGGTTCTGGCCGGGTCCGTTGACCATGATTCTGAAGAAGTCCGCCGTGGTTCCGCATACTACGACAGGAGGACTTGATACGGTTGCCATAAGAATGCCGGATCATCCGGTGGCGTTGGATTTAATCCGGAGTTCAGGAGTCTATGTTGCAGCACCCAGTGCCAATCTTTCCGGAAGGCCAAGCCCTACAAGAGCAGAACATGTCCGGCAGGATATGGAAGGGCGGATTGACATGATTCTGGATGGAGGCAGCGTGAACATAGGAATTGAGTCAACGATTATTGATTTGACAGAAACAGTTCCGGTGATTTTAAGACCGGGATATATTACCAGGGAAATGCTGGAATCCGTTCTTGGGACGGTTGAAATCGATAAAGCGGTTGCACTTGGAAAACAGTCGGATGCTCCGCCGAAGGCACCGGGAATGAAATATCGCCATTATGCGCCGAAGGGCGATATGGTGATTGTTGAAGGGAAAAATCCGGACAAGGTAATGGAATGCATAAACCGGATGGCACGGGATAAGATGCAGAATGGTATCAGGACCGGGATTCTTGCAACGGATGAAACGAAAGCATGTTATCATGCGGATTGTGTCATCAGTGTGGGCAATCGCGAAAGCGAAATTTCCATATCAAGTCATTTGTTTGATGTGTTACGCCAGTTTGATGACCTGGGAGTGGAATATATTATTTCGGAAAGCTTTTCCAGAAAAAATGTAGGATATGCAATCATGAACCGGCTGCTTAAGGCAGCAGGCGGGAAAATAGTTAATACAGATGAAAGTGAGGCAGAAAGATGATAGCAATAGGATGTGATCATGGTGGTTATGAATTAAAGAAGGAGATTATTCAGTATCTGGAAAGCAAAAACCTTGCATATAAGGATTTTGGATGTGATTCAACTGCATCCGTGGATTATCCGGTTTATGGAAAGGCAGTTGCCAAGGCAGTTGCTTCGGGAGAATGTGAAAAGGGAATTCTTATCTGTGGGACAGGAATTGGTATGTCCATTGTTGCCAACAAGGTTCCGGGAGTAAGATGTGCCCTGTGTTCGGACTGCTTTAGTGCAGAAGCAACAAGAGAGCATAATGATACCAATGTCATGGCGCTGGGAGCAAGAGTAACAGGACCGGGACTTGCCATCAAGATAGTGGATATCTGGTTAAATACACCATTTTCTGGAGATGAAAGACATATCCGGAGAATTAACATGATAGAAGAATAAACGGATGGGAAAGGGGAATGAAGATGAGCCAGAAGAGAACAGATTACATTTCCTGGGATGAGTATTTCATGGGCGTTGCAGAACTGTCCGGAATGCGCTCAAAGGATCCGAATACACAGGTCGGTGCATGCATTGTAAGCAGTGATAACAAGATTCTTTCCATGGGATATAATGGCCTTCCGACGGGCTGTTCGGATGATGAATTCCCGTGGTGCCGTGAAGGGGATCCTCTGGAGAATAAATATTTTTATACAACCCATAGTGAATTGAATGCCATTCTGAATTATCGTGGCGGTTCCCTGGAGGGTGCCAGAATTTATGTGACGTTATTTCCGTGTAATGAATGTGCAAAGGCAATTATTCAGTCCGGAATTAAGAGCATTGTTTACAAAGAGGATAAATATGCGGATACGCCATCTGTCATGGCGTCAAAGAGAATGTTTCGTGCAGCCGGGGTAGAAATGATTTGTTATCATGCAACGGGAAGAAAAATCAGCATGGAGCTATAGTTCAGTTTCGCATGATGTAAAAAATAATAGGAGTGTGTTCCTGCAAAAAGGGCACACTCCTATTCATATTGATTGATAAGACCGGTATATTTTGAAAAGGAACCGTCATAGATTGTCTGCAGAAGTTCATTTAGCTGGCGGAGGGCAGTTAGGATTTCTTCTGTCTGAATCAGTCCCTTTGCATAGGCAGGCTCAAATTCATCCAAATCAACAACACGCATGGTTCCGTCCGATTCAATGATGACATCGGCAAGTAAATCGGTGAAAACATAGGTGTCTGTATCCTGGTCATAATCGGTTCGAATGATGTCGCAGTACCAGTACACAAATTGATTCTGTGCATCAAAGAATTTGCTGATTTTCCAGCCTTTATCCATTACGTAAAGAGAAATTCCCCTGGAAAAGGCGGTTTTGGGATTGATGGTATCCCAGCTGGTAATCATGTACTGCTCCGAGCAAAACAGGATGTTATCCTTATTAAGATGGACGCATTCTTCCGGAACCAGCCGTTTTCTAAAAATTTCAGGCATACATACGTCTCCTTTTTATTTTTAAGAATTATATCAGAAAAAATTAGATTTTTCCACATATAATTTAAGAAAAGGGAAAGAATCATAAAAAATAAAAAATTTATTAAATGTTATTAATTTGACAATTATTCATAGACTTCTTTGTTAAAATGTTATAAAATATTATCTATATCAGGGTAAAATAATAGGATGAACATGAAGAAAAAAAGTAATTTCCTACGTAATTTTGCATTAATATCACAATTGAGCATTAACATCATGGTACCGGTATTCTTGTGCCTGCTGTTTGGAATGTGGCTGGATTCCCTGTTTCAGACGTCTTTTCTGGCAGTACTGTTTCTGATTCTGGGGGTACTGGGTGGCGGAAAAAGTGCATATTCCATTGCCATGAATTCGTTAAGGATGGAGAAGAAGGAAGAAGAAACACCCGAAGAGATTGTTGCCAGATATCATCGAGAACATGATAAGGGAGTATGTGATGACAGAGTTTCTCAAAAAAATAAATCCGGTTCTGATTGATTTAATAACCGGATGCCTGTTATATGGAATAGTGGGTGTTGCCCTGATAATCCTTGTAGTACCTCATTTTTATGAAGGAGGTATTGGAAAACTGGTGCTGGGACTGGTTATTGGCGTGATTCTGATGATGGTTCTTGCCGTTCACATGAGTATTGCAGTAGAGCATTCCCTGATGCTCGGAGAGGATGGAGCCACAAAGCATAATCTTAAGATGTTTTCAGTACGCATCCTGCTGGTTCTTGCAGTATTTGGAATGGTTTATTTTACCGGAATCGGAAATCCTGTTACCCTGGTTGTGGGGATGTTATCTTTGAAAGTAGCGGCATATCTACAGCCGTTTACTCATAAATTTATAGTTTCAAAAATAATTAAATAAAGGAAGGTGAGAATGTGGGAAGCGGAATAATATCTTCCTTTCAGAACCTGCCGGTTGCCATGGAAGCGGACTTCATGATTCAGTATCTTCAGGAGATTAAGATTAATGGAGTTTCGGTATACATTACAACCACACATGTGGCACTGCTGATTGTTTCATTATTTATCATTATTCTGGCAGTCATAGCCAACCGTGTGATCGCAAAGGCAGATCCGGATGCCACGCCTGGTACGTTTCAGAACATTGTGGACCTTGTTGTGGAAATGCTGGGGAATATGGTTGATGGTCTGATGGGAACGAATGCAAAGCGCTTTGTGAATTACATTTCATCAATATTTATTTTTATATTGATAAGTAATATCTCCGGTCTGTTTGGTTTAAGACCGCCGACTGCCGATTATGGTGTTACACTGCCGCTTGCATTATTTACATTTTGTATTATTCATTATTGTGGCATTAAGAAGAACAAGACAAAGCATTTTACGAACTTGTTTCAGCCGGTGGCACTGCTTTTCCCGATTAATGTCATTAGTGAAGTCGCGACGCCGTTATCTTTATCCGTGCGTCTCTTCGGTAACATCATGTCAGGTACCGTGCTCATGGGACTGGTATATGGAATGTTCCCGATTTTTGCAAAGCTGGGAATTCCGGCAGTAATGCACATATATTTTGACATCTTTTCCGGATGTATTCAGGCATATGTATTCTGTATGCTGACGATGGTATATGTGAATGATAAGATTGCAGATTAATAAAACATTATTTTTAAATTACAGGAGGATTTTTCAATGGAAAATATTAGTGGACAGGATTTTATTTATGGTATGTCAGCAGTAGGTGCAGGTCTTGCGTTAATCGCAGGTGTAGGTCCTGGTATTGGTCAGGGTATCGCAGCAGGTCATGCGGCAGCAGCAGTAGGCCGTAATCCGGGTGCTAAGTCCGATATTACTTCTACCATGCTTTTAGGACAGGCAGTTGCAGAAACAACAGGTCTTTACGGATTCGTTGTTGCCATTATTTTAATGTTCGTTAAGCCATTTAAGTAAGCTTTCCGTGACTTTGACAAAACTTACGTGAAATAAGCGGAAAGGAGGCAGAAAATTGATACCATTATCTAATGTATTGCTGTCCACGGCAGCGGATGGAAGACTGTTCGGGCTTGACCCACAGCTCCTTTTTGATACGTGTGTTACGGCAATTAACATTTTCATCCTGTTTGTACTGTTGTCCTATCTGTTGTTTGATCCGGCAAGGGCAATGCTGAAAAAGCGTACTGAACGAATCACCAATGACAGGGAAACAGCAAAAAAGGCAATGGAAGATGCTCTTGCAGCAAAGGAAGAGTATGAAGCCAAGTTAAGGGATGTTAATAAAGAGGCAGAGGGAATTCTTTCGGAAGCAAGAAAGAAGGCATTAAAGAAAGAAGACCAGATTATTGCAGAAGCAAAAGAAGAAGCTGCCAGAATTATTCAAAGAGCCAATAATGAAGTGGCACTGGAGAAGAAGAGAGCCGTGGATGATGTAAAGAAAGAAATGATTCAGATTGCATCCATCATGGCAGGCAAGGTTGTGGCAGCCAATATTGATACAACCATCAGTGATGCTCTTGTGGAAGAGACTTTAAATGAAATAGGTGATCATACATGGCAAAGCAGGTAAAAGCAGTTTATGGTGATGCATTATTTGAACTTGCCGTGGAAGAGAATAAGACCGATGTGCTGTATGATGAGGCGCAGGCAGTTCTTGTTTCCTTTAAGGAGAACCAGGAGTTAATCAAATTTTTGAATCACCCTAAGATTGAGACGGTAAAAAAGCAAGAGGTCATGGAAGAAATTTTTGGAAAGTTTGTTTCCAAAGACATGACGGGCTTTCTTACATTGATTGTGAATAAGGGCAGACATAATGATATTCCGGCAATTCTTTCTTATTTTATCGATAAGGTGAAGGAATACAGGCATATTGGGGTGGCGTTTGTCACGTCTGCGAGGGAATTAAGCGGCCAGCAGAAGGCTGCCATTGAAAAGAAACTGCTGGAAACGACAGATTACCAATCCTTTGAGATGAATTATAAGGTTGATGAAAGTCTTATTGGCGGATTAATCATCCGAATCGGGGACAGGGTAATTGACAGCAGTATTAAGACGAAGTTAAGCGAGCTTTCAGGTGATTTGCTTAAGATTCAGTTAAACTAATAGAAGGAAGGTGCATTCGCTCCATGAATTTAAGACCAGAGGAGATTAGCTCCGTAATAAAAGAGCAGATTAAGAAATATTCCGGCGAGCTGTTAGTGTCGGATGTTGGAACGGTCATTCAGGTAGCTGATGGTATTGCACGTATTCATGGTCTGGAAAATGCCATGCAGGGAGAACTTTTAGCATTCCCGGGTGATGTATTCGGCATGGTTCTTAATCTGGAAGAGGATAATGTTGGTGCGGTTCTTTTGGGTGACGCCAAGAGCGTGAACGAAGGGGATACCGTGAAGACAACAGGCCGTGTAGTTGAAGTACCGGTAGGCGATGCAATGATTGGAAGGGTTGTAAATGCCCTGGGACAGCCAATAGATGGAAAGGGACCGATTCATACGGACAAGTTCCGTCAGATCGAAAGAGTAGCATCTGGCGTTATTACAAGAAAATCCGTTGATACTCCGCTTCAGACCGGTATTAAGGCGATTGATGCCATGGTGCCGATTGGAAGGGGACAGAGAGAGCTGATTATCGGCGACCGTCAGACTGGTAAGACGGCAATTGCCATTGATACGATTATTAACCAGAAGGGTCAGAATGTAAAATGTATTTATGTTGCCATTGGTCAGAAGGCATCCACGGTTGCATCCATTGTAAAGACATTAGAAGAACATGGTGCAATGGATTATACCACCATTGTTGCGGCAACGGCAAGTGAACTGGCTCCGTTACAGTATATTGCTCCATATGCAGGATGTGCAATTGGTGAGGAATGGATGGAAGCAGGACAGGATGTTCTGGTAGTTTATGATGATTTAAGTAAGCATGCGGCGGCATACCGAACGCTGTCTCTTCTGCTTAAGAGACCACCTGGACGTGAAGCGTATCCTGGTGATGTATTCTATCTGCATTCCAGACTGCTTGAAAGAGCCGCCAGAATGTCAGATGAGTACGGTGGAGGTTCCTTAACGGCACTTCCGATTATTGAAACACAGGCAGGTGACGTATCGGCATATATTCCGACCAATGTTATTTCCATTACGGATGGTCAGATTTATCTGGAAACCGAGATGTTTAACTCTGGTTTCCGTCCTGCAGTAAATGCCGGTCTTTCTGTATCACGTGTTGGTGGTGCAGCACAGATTAAGGCAATGAAGAAATTTGCCGCGCCGATTCGTGTGGAACTGGCTCAGTATCGTGAACTTGCAGCATTCTCACAGTTTGGCTCCGAACTTGATGCGGATACGAAGGAAAGACTTGCTCAGGGTGAACGTATTAAGGAAATGCTTAAGCAGCCACAGTATAAGCCGATGCCGGTTGAATATCAGGTAATTATTATTTATGCTGCAACCAAGAAGTATCTGTTGGATATAGAAGTATCAAGGGTTCTGGAATTCGAAAAAGGATTATTCGAGTTTATTGACACGAAGTATCCGGAAATTCCGGAAAGTATTAAGACCAACAAGGTGCTGAATGAAGAAACAGAGCAGTTACTGATAAAAGCCATTGAAGAGTTTAAGGCAGAATTTTAAGAAAGAGCAAAAGGGTGATCGCATATGGCCTCAATGAGAGACATAAAAAGGCGTAAGGAAAGTATACAGAGTACGGAACAGATTACGAAAGCCATGAAGCTCGTTTCTACCGTTAAGCTGCAGAAAGCAAGAACCAGAGCAGAACATTCCAAACCGTTCTTTGACATGATGTATGAGACGGTTAGTAATATGCTTGCAAAGTCTGGTAACATCAATCATCACTTTCTTAAGGCGGGAGATTCCCCGAAAAAGGCAGTCATCGTTATTACAGCGAACAGAGGCCTTGCCGGTGGTTACAACATGAACGTTGCCAAGCTTGTGACAAAAGGAGAGCTTAAGCGGGAAGATGTTGTGATTTATAATATCGGACGCAAGGGAAAGGAAATTTTTAAGCGGAACGGTTATGAGATTGCGGCAGACTATTCTGACGTGATTGAGAATCCGTTGTACTCCGATGCCATGCATATTGGTGAGGAAGTGCTTAAGGCATTTACCAATAATGAGATAGGTGAGATTTATCTTGCCTATACGGGTTTTAAGAATACGGTAGTGCATGTTCCGACTCTGATAAAGCTTTTACCTGTTGAACAGAATCATACAAAGCAGAATGAGAAGGAAAGTGTGGATAATGTTCCGATGAATTATGAGCCGGAGGAAGATGAAGCACTGGACATCATTATTCCGAAGTATATCAACAGCCTGATTTACGGAGCACTGGTAGAATCGGTTGCCAGTGAAAACGGGGCAAGAATGCAGGCAATGGATAATGCAACAAGCAATGCGGATGACATGATTGCAGATTTGTCGCTTAAGTATAACAGAGCTCGACAGGGTTCCATTACGCAGGAATTAACAGAAATTATAGCGGGTGCATCAGCCATCAGCTAATGAGTCAGAGTTTTACAAGAATTTTGATAATAGAGAAAAGGAGTGAAAAAATGGCAGCTAATAATATTGGTAAGATTACACAGATTATCGGTGCCGTTCTTGATATTAAGTTCAGCGAAGGAAATCTTCCGGAAATTAATAATGCGATTAAAATCAAGAAAAATGACGGCAATGTGTTAGTTGTTGAAGTATCCCAGCATCTTGGCGACGATACGGTAAGATGTATCGCCATGGGACCGACCGATGGTCTGGTAAGAGGCATGGATGCTGAAAATACAGGCGCACCAATTTCCGTTCCGGTAGGAGAAAATACACTTGGACGTATTTTCAATGTACTTGGTGAAGCAATCGATAACAAACCGGCTCCGGAAAATGTGGAATACTTACCTATTCATAGAAAGGCTCCGGCATTTGAGGAGCAGTCAACACAGGCGGAAGTACTGGAAACAGGTATCAAGGTAGTAGATTTACTCTGTCCTTACCAGAAGGGTGGTAAAATCGGTCTTTTCGGCGGTGCCGGTGTAGGTAAGACTGTATTGATTCAGGAATTAATTCGTAACATTGCTACGGAGCATGGCGGATATTCTGTATTTACCGGTGTAGGTGAGCGTACCAGAGAGGGTAACGACCTGTATCATGAAATGACAGAATCGGGTGTTATTAATAAGACCACCATGGTATTCGGTCAGATGAATGAACCACCTGGAGCAAGAATGAGAGTAGGTCTTACGGGACTTACCATGGCAGAGTATTTCCGTGACCAGGGTGGTAAGGATGTACTTCTTTTCATTGATAATATTTTCCGTTTCACACAGGCAGGTTCCGAGGTGTCCGCACTTCTTGGACGTATGCCGTCTGCCGTTGGTTACCAGCCGACATTGCAGACAGAGATGGGTGCGCTTCAGGAACGTATTACATCTACAAAGAATGGTTCCATTACATCCGTTCAGGCTGTTTATGTACCTGCGGATGACTTAACAGACCCGGCTCCGGCAACAACCTTTGCCCATCTGGATGCAACGACGGTACTTTCCCGTTCTATCGTGGAACTGGGTATTTATCCGGCAGTTGACCCGTTAGAGTCTACTTCCAGAATTCTTGACCCACGTATTGTGGGAGAGGAACATTATAAGGTAGCCAGAGGCGTTCAGGAAATTCTTCAAAGATACAAGGAATTACAGGACATTATTGCAATTCTTGGTATGGATGAATTGTCAGAGGATGATAAATTGCTGGTTGCAAGAGCCAGAAAGATTCAGAAGTTTTTATCCCAGCCATTCTTCGTTGCAGGACAGTTTACGGGAATGGAAGGAAGGTATGTTCCTCTTAGTGAGACCATACAGGGCTTTAAGGAGATTCTGGAAGGAAAGCATGATGATGTTCCGGAAGGTTATTTCTTAAATGCCGGTAACATTGATGACGTGCTGGCCAGAGTGAAGTAGAGGTAGATGTGTATGGCAGGTAAATTATTTCAATTAAAGATTATTTCGCCGGACAGAATTTTTTATGAAGGCGAGGCATGGATGGTGGAATTTACCTCCAGTGAAGGTGAACTGGGTGTCTATGCAGATCATGTGCCGCTGACGACCATTCTGGTTCCGGGTATCATGACCATACATGAACAGGATGGAATCAAAAAGGCAGCAGTTCATGCAGGTTTTGCGGAAATTCTGCAGGATAGGGTTAATGTGCTGGCAGAGGTCGCTGAGTGGCCGGAAGAGATTGACATTAACCGTGCCAATGAAGCAAGAATCCGTGCCGAAAGACGTCTTGGAGGAGCCTCTGGTGAGGCAAACATCAACTTTGTACGTGCAGAGCTGGCACTGAAACGATCTTTAACAAGAATAAAGCTGTTAAGCTAGTGAATAAAACCTCCCGGTTTGGAAATAATGTGAAAAACAACATTATTTCGATAACTGGGAGGTTTTTTATGCCTGTATATAGGAATGAAGTAACAAAATTAAGCTGGAACAAGACCGTACGAAAGGTTATTCTTGCAGTAGTTTTATGGGTGGTTGCCATAACACGGATTCTGGTATATGGAAGCAGCAGCGCCAAAGAAACACTGGTAAGTGCATTTAACCAGATTCAGCTGAATGATATGAGTGCTTCCATTGAGGGATTCGGATATTATTCGGATGTATATTTAAGCGAGAAGGCAAAGGAGACTTTTGTAAAAGATATAGGATATGAGCTTGGGCTAAATTATTGTGATATAAAAACAGAGCGGGATGGCGAGCTTGCCACCACCATTTTAACGAAAGAAGGAAAGTATGCAAAAACCGTGCTAAAACTTATTACCCGTGAAGAGAAAATATCAGAAAATGTGTTAGAAAGCCATCAGTATCTGACGATTGAGATTGACCTGGGAGTCAATCTGGATGCTGCCGTGGATTATCAGAAGGTAGTAAAAGAAATCTTTGAAAAAATGGAGATTGATGGAGATGTAACGGTAAACCTGACCGGAAATCTGGAAGGAAAATCGGACATGGCGTTAAAGAACATGATTACAGACCAGCTGATTGAGAGAATGGATGCCAAAATAGTTGCGGAAAACCGGACAGAGGATTTATTCACGGTATATGCATATACGGATAAGGTGGATGACTTTATCAGGGTAAGCGGAAAGAAAATCAATTTAAATATCTCCGCTTACTATGATGAAGAAAAAGATAAGACTTATTTCTATGTGGCAACACCAATTATCAATACAGAATATTAGAGATGATTGATAATCCTTTGAAGCGCCATAAGGTCAATGGGTTTTGAAAGATGGTCGGTCATGCCGTGGCTTTTGGCAATGCTGATATCTTCCGAAAAGGCGTTGGCGGTCATGGCAATGATGGGAATACTATCACCTTTTAATGCAGTCAGTTTCCGTATCTGCATGGTGGCATCATAACCATTCATGCCAGGCATCTTGATGTCCATGAAAATGGCATCAAAGTATCCGGCTGGATGGGAGGAGAAAAGCGTAATCGCTTCTTTTCCGTCATGTGCCGTTTCAACCGTTCCGTTGTTCATCTGAAGTAATTCTTTACCCACCTCGAGATTCATGTCATTATCATCAACCAGAAGAAAATGAAATGAACGGGTGTGCCCAATTTCAGATGTAGTGAAGGTACAGGACTCCTTCTGAAATGGTTTCGTGCAGGAAACGGATATGAGAGGAAGGGTAATGATAAAGATACTCCCCTTTCCGACCTGACTGTCAACGGAAATGGTTCCATTCATGAGCAGAATCAGATTATGGGCAATGGCAAGCCCAAGACCACTTCCCTCGATGGCTTCATGATTATTATCACGGGTAAATGGCTGAAATATTTTGGATAAAAATTCTTCTGACATGCCAATACCATTGTCTTTAATAAGGAACTCATAGCTTGTCAGGGAGTTCATGGATGATTTAGAGACATGAAAGGAGATTGCTCCTTTTTCTTTTGTGTATTTACAGCTATTGGAAAGAAGATTGATTAAAATTTGCTTCAGCCGCAGTCTGTCACCAATTACAATATCATTTTCAATTCCGTTGCTTAAAAAAGAGAAGGATAAGCTCTTTTTTTTGATTTCCGGAGTAATGATGCTAAAAATTTCATCAAAAGCATCGCCGAGACAGAATTCCTCCTGTGATAATACCGATTGACCACTTTCGATTTTTGACATATCGAGAATGTCGTTAATCAGAGACAGAAGATGCTTTCCGGCAGTATTGATTTTATTAAGACAGTTTAGAACGTATGACTGATCATGGATATGGGTTCCGGCAAGAAGAGCCATGCCAAGAATGGCATTCATTGGCGTGCGGATATCATGTGACATATTACTTAGAAACTCTGTTTTAGCCTCATTTGCGCGTTTTGCTGCAGCAAAGGCATCACGGAGAGCCTGCTGGCTGATTAATTCTTCTTCTTTTTGCCTGGTTATTTCATTGCATGCAAGTGTTGCGTAATGAATTGGAGATTCAAAGCCGGATGGAATTACCACAAAGCGCATCCAGCCGGAACGACCATGTATAATACGTCGGAACTCCAGTTCCAGAAAAGAGGAAGTTTTGGTAAGGGCTGCAATCAGATTTTCCTCATCAAAGAAATCAAGGAAATACTGGCGGTGTTCATCGCATACACAATGATTAGCGTAGTCCTGTGCAAGAGTATGATATGTTCCTGTTTTATGTAAAAAGGAAAGTTCTGCGGAAGACTCAATGGTTGTATAGGTTCCGGAATAAAAATCAAGTAAGATTTTTGTAGAATAGATGCTGTTAATCAGCTCATTTACGGAAGAAATTTCTGTGTAAAAGTTATCTGTATCATTCATGGATTTCATGTAGTTACCCCCTCGACTGGTACATTATACAAAATTCTATTCAAATAATCAACACCTAAAATTTTCTGCATATATTAAATTAAATGAGTAATGGCAGGTATCGTGCATGTTTATGTTTGATGACGATATGAGGGATGAAAATCTCTGGCACAATAGTGCATTTGGAGAAAGATTTTATCAGAACCGTATTTTAGAAGAAAATCCGCTTTCCATGATGCAGAGTGAAAGAGATATGAGCTATTTGTTAGAAATGTATCCGAAAGAGGCAAGGATTATCCGAAACCTGGTAGAAACGGCACTTGACATGGAGGATTACAGAGGGAGTTTTATTTATGATGAGTATCCGGATAAATTCTTGTTTTTCCGTATGGTGAAGAAGATTACAGATCAGTACATGAGCCAGCAGACACCAACAGGGGATGATACATGCAAGAATCCGTGGGTAACGGAGGTGACACAGGTTATTCTGGCAAATGAGATTTACAGGAGACGGGGACGAAGAAAATTCTGGTAGGGAACAAAGATGAGATGGGGCTCTGATGCAAGGGCAGAACTTTGGATAGTTTTGCAGCAGGGGTTCCATCTCTTTTTTCCTTCTTTTTCTGTTTTAGGTTGCTTTCTGGTATAAAAATCAGAGGAAAGGGTTACATTATTCTTAGTCAGGAAAATAAAAGTGGATGTGTAAGGAGAAGGAAGGGAATGGAGAAGTTTACAGCTTCATTGCAGGATAATGTTTCGGGGTTAAAGGAAATTCTCCGGTTGGACAAGAATTTTGATCTTTTGTATAAGGAGATGCAAATTGATGGTGTGAATGCAGGTTTCTTCTTTATTGACGGATTTATTGAAGATGGAATCATGCAGAGAATTCTCCAGTATTTCTATGGGCTGAAGAGAGAAGATTTAAAGGATGCTGATTTCTTTGCATCGGCAGGGCTGCCTTATGTGGAAGTAGACGTGGAAAGTGATGTGGAAACGGTGATTACCAATATCCTTTCCGGTGTGGTTGCTTTTTTCGTGGATGGATTTGACCAGTGTATCATGATTGACTGTCGCACCTATCCCATGCGAAGCGTGGATGAGCCATGGAAGGATAAGGTATTGCGTGGTTCAAGGGATGGTTTTGTTGAGACGCTGGTGTTTAATGCGGCATTAATGCGAAGAAGAATTCGTGATCCAAAATTTTCTGTGGAAATCATGCGGGTAGGAGAACGGTCGCGTTCGGACGTAGCAATCTGTTATATCGAGGGAAAGGCAGATGTCAGGCTGGTAAACAGCCTTAAGGACAAGCTGTCACGTCTTA
>CAMEUH010000022.1 GCA_945938055.1 uncultured Eubacteriaceae bacterium
ACCAGAGATTTTTTCAGAAATCCAGCAAACAGAATCCGAAGAAGAGCTCTATTTTCAACGGACTGAAATCATCAAAAACTGTCTGTTGGAAAAATATCCGCAAATCGACATTTCCCTTCTGGAACAAACTGTTGATGAAACATATGACCGGATTTTTGGGAAATAAAGTACAAAAAGAAAGGAATGGTTGTCCATCCCTTTCTTTTTTTCATGCCATTCTATCTCTTAAAGGAAAATATATTTACATACAAATAAAATTGCAAGTACATACATTAACGGATTAATCTTCTTTTCCTTTGCCTTTCCTGTAATCAGGTTAATCAGTACATAAGATACAAAACCGATTGCAATACCTTCGGAAATGCTGTACATCAGTGGCATTGCTGCAATGGCAAGGAATGCTGGAATTCCTTCTGAATAATCAGAGAAATTAATCTTGAGCACGGAAGAAATCATCATGCATCCTACAACAATTAACGCCGGTGCTGTCGCAAAAGACGGAATTGCCATAAATAACGGTGCAAGGAAAATACCGGAAATCAGGAACAGAATACCGGTTACCGTAGCAGTAAGTCCTGTTCTACCACCTTCGGAAACACCCGAAGCACTTTCAACAAACGTTGTTGTGGTAGATGTACCAAGTACTGCTCCTGCGCTGGTTGCAACCGCATCTGCAAGAAGTGCGCCTCTGATTCTCGGAAGCTTTCCTTCCTTGTCCAACATGTCTGCTTTGGAAGCAACACCCATCAGTGTTCCAAGGGTATCAAAAATATCCACAAAAAGGAATGCAAATACAACCACAATAAAATCAACGACACGGATTAAGGAAAAATCTGCCTTAAACAACTGTCCAAACGTTTCCGGAAGTGCTCCAATGACAAACCAGTTTGAAAAATCAGGATAAAGAGAATACATTCCCAGCTCCGGATTTGGAACATAAAGTCCGGTTACTTCACAAAGAAGGCCCAGTACATAAGTTGCAATAATACCAAACAGAATCGCTCCTTTTACCTTCTTGATTAACAGCACTGCCGTAATAATGATTCCAATCAGTGCAAGAATCGCACCAATTCCAACAGAATTAAGATTTTCCTTAAAATGCTGATAAGTTACCAGGGTGGATGAATTTGCAACGACCAGGTTCGAACCCTGCAGACCGATAAAAGCAATAAATAAACCAATACCGGCACTAACCGCATACTTTAAGGTAAGCGGAATGGCATTAAAAATTGCTTCTCTTACATTGGTAATGGAAAGAACAATAAAGATAAGACCTTCCACAAATACCGCAGCAAGTGCTATTCTCCAGTCAACATTCATGCCAATACATACGGAAAATGCAAAATACGCATTTAGTCCCATGCCCGGTGCAAGTGCAAACGGATAATTAGCAAAAAGGGCCATCATAATACAGCCAAGAAATGAAGCAAGTGCTGTTGCAGCAAGAACTGCACTGGAATTCATTCCGGATGCGGAAAGGATATTTGGGTTTACGGCAAGAATATATGCCATTGTCATAAATGTCGTAAGACCAGCAAGAACCTCTGTTTTCACATCCGTTTTGTTTTCTTTGAGTTTAAAAAATTTCTCTAACATGATATCCTCCGTTAAATATTATTTTCATAAATTGTAACACAATTAGCGGAGGATATCAATCAATATCAGAACATTTGCCACTTAATTTTCATTCATGACCTTCTGGAGTGTTTCACGTAATTTTGTCATGTTGTCCTCCGTAATATTACGGATTTTATCATTAATTCCGTCCGTTACAATCTGCTCTATGGTTTTTCCGAAAATATTAATATCCCATAAGCCATCTTCCCCATCTCCGGCATTATCACGAATATACTGAATCAGATCATTTGCCTGCTGTTCGCTTCCCACAATTGGTGCCATTTCCGTCTGAATGTTCGTTTGGATCATGTAAATGGTCGTTGCATCTGCCTTAATTTTCACTCCGAACCTGCTTCCATTTTTTATCACCACCGGTTCTTCAATATGAATTTCTTCCCGTGTCGGAGTCACCACACCATAACCGTTAATATGTACCATGCTGACTGCATCCGATACCTTTTCAAACTCATTTTTCCTTAATGTCAGATCTTTAATCAGATGAACGAGCTGATATTCATTTTCAATCGTTTCCCCACACATCCGGCTTAACATATCAAAATAATATTTATTGTCAATTTTAATATCTATGATCATGCATCCCTTAGAGGAATCAACCATGCCGGTTCTTATGCTTTCCACAAATGAAGGAACATTTTCATAGGTATAGTTTTGGCATCCTGAATGGTACTGATTCCTTTTAAGACTTCAGATGCCAGTGTAATCAGACTTTCCCGGATTTCATCATCTTCCGGAAGCATCTGTGCCCACTTTGGAATTTCAAAATGAATCTCCACAACTGGGAACTCATTAAGCAGTCCGGAAAAAATCCGGTTAATATCCTCAATACTCAGATTCTGACAATCTGCCGGAACCACACTACAGGAATATTTTTCTGCAAGTTTTGACGCCATCTCCATCGTCTGGGGAGACTTTGGACTAACGGAATTTAACACCATGACAAATGGTTTTCCAATCATTTTCAGCTGATGGATTGTCTTTTCTTCCGGTTCCCGGTAATCATCCCTTCCAAAATCTCCAAAGCTTCCATCCCCCGTTACTACAATCCCAACCGTGGAATGGTCATGAATGACTTTATTGGTACCGATTTCTGCCGCTTTCGTAAATGGAATCGGATTGCTGTCCCATGGTGTTTTAACCATTCTTTCCACATCATTTTCCAGATGTCCTGCCGCGCCATTGACCATAAATCCAACGCAATCAATCATTCTGACCTTAAGTTCCAGGGAATCCAATGAAATATCAACTGCTTCCTTGGGAATAAATTTCGGTTCAGTCGTCATGATGGTCTTTCCTGCCGAACTTTGCGGAAGTTCGTCATTTGCCCGGATTTTATCCGCCTGATTCACAATATTAGGAATCACCAGTAAATCCATGAAACGTTTGATAAACGTTGATTTTCCGCATCGGACCGGTCCTACCACGCCAATATAAATTTCTCCATTGGTACGTGCCTGTATGTCTTTGTACAAATTAAATTCTTTATAATCCAGATTCTCCATAAAATTACCCCTTCCTTGACTTATTCCAAATATATGAGGAAGGGGTAAATAATATTCTTATGAATTTCTTCTTTGCATGTCCTTACGCTGACACTTCATGATAAACTGTTCAATCTTGCGATTTACGGTATGCATTCGGCATCCGTACACAATCTTTCCGCTTTCTTCCATGTCCTGACGTCTTACAATGACGCAACGCATGGTATAGTTCTCCTCTTCACTTGAAAAAGAAACCATGACATTTTCTCCAAGTGGTAACTCTTCTTCCGTAACAAAGGCACAACCTGTTGTACTGACGTTTTTGATGACAACTTTGTATCTTGAAGACGGACTGACTACAAGACCTTCCACACCTACATACTGACGATATGCATTTCTGCGGTTAATCGGTGCTCCGGCACTCTTTGCAACCAGCTGATGATAAATCTGTTCCTGATACTTTACCAGTTTTACTTCCACGCCTTCCCATGCATATGGTTTATTCTCCTCGGAAGGATAAATGACAATCACTTCATAGTTTTTGAAGCCAACAGTCTTCTCATCCTTTGTGATGGGTTCAATCAGAATACTATCATCCAGTATTTCCTGTACCACGGATTCGAACTCAAGGCGCTTGTCATCCAGAATCAAAATAATTTCTATTTTCTTTCCAACTTCAACTTCATTTAGCCTCACTCAGCAAACACTCCTGTTATTCATCCCAGTCATGATTATGACTTTCCAGTTTCTTATCACGAAGCATCAGTTCCCTGACTGCCTCTTCTGCCTTCTTTCCTTCAAAAAGAATCTCATTGACCTGTTCCACAATCGGCATATCAACATGATATTTTTCTGCAAGCTTCTTTGCCGCCTTTGCCGCATAAACACCTTCTACAACCATGTTCACTTCTTTCATGGCTTCTTCATAAGACTTGCCCTGCCCAATGAGAATTCCTGCCCTGCGGTTTCTACTGTGCATGCTGGCACAGGTTACAATCAGATCCCCGATTCCGGTAAGACCTGTAAATGTTTCCATCTTGCCACCCATTACAATTCCAAGCTTTGAAATTTCATAAATGCCTCTGGTAATCAATGCTGCCTTCGTATTATCCCCATAACCGATACCATCTGCAATCCCGGCTGCAAGGGCAATTACATTCTTTAAGGCACCACCCAGCTCCATTCCGATGATATCCGGACTGGTATACACGCGAAAAACCTCTGACATAAAAATATTCTGAAGATACTCGGCAGTTTCTTTTTCTTTTGCACCAACCACACAGCTTGTTGGCATTCCACGTCCAACCTCTTCTGCATGACTCGGTCCGGAAAGAACTGCCACATTGGCATTTGGAATCTCATCCTCAATCACCTGGGTTAGTGTAAACAGTGTATCCTCTTCGATTCCCTTTGCCACATTGACAAGAATCTGTCCATCCTTCACATAATCTTTTAAGTAATGCGCCGTGGAACGAACATAAGGAGATGCTACCGCAAGAACCAGAACATCTTTATCCTGTACTGCTTCACCTGCATCTGCCGTAAAAGAAATTTCCTCCGGAATCATAACTCCCGGAAGACATCTCTTATTTTCCCGTTCTTCCTTTAATTGTCTGATTTCATCCGGTAAAATCGACCAGATGGTAACCTGATGACCATTTTTATTTAATAATAATGCAAGAGCTGTCCCCCAGCTTCCCGCACCCAAAATACTAATCTTTGCCATAACCTCTCCTATTGATTTTCTTTCTTTTGGAATATTTTTCTCTCCGTTCCGTTTAACAGACGTTTAATATTCTCCCGATGACGGATAAATGCCATCACAACAATCACCAGTGTAACCACATAGGCTTCATAACAATGAGACTGTGCCATGTCAAAATATCCCAGCTGCCCGAAGACGATAATTTCAATCAGCACCACTGATACAAAAAACAGGGATGCAAAGGATACATATCTGGTAAGGAACATGGTTCCAAAGAAGGAAACTGCACCAATCAGGACAATCAGCCAGTTATATGGAAACAGTGAAAGAATAAAGCCTGAGGTTGCCGCAATTCCTTTTCCACCTTTAAATCCCATGTAAAACGGGAAATTATGTCCCAGAATAACACCCAGTCCACCATATAATGCCAGAAGAAACTCCATGTCTGCATGAGACTTTCCAAAAAGAAGATGAATCGTCAGCGTACAAAGCACTGCCTTTAAACAGTCACCAAGATACGTAATGATTCCCGCTTTTCTCCCGAGAGTCCTCATGACATTGGTAGTACCCGCGTTACCACTTCCATAATTTCGAATATCAATTCCTTTGATTTTACCATAAATAAACGCTGTCTGAAATAATCCAAAGCAGTATCCGATAAAAACACATATTACCCTTATCATAACTGTTCTTTTTCCTTTCTTTCTCTGATTATAAATCGTAATGCGGTTCCCCGGAACCCGAAGGTATCCCGTATTTTATTTTCAATATAACGCGTATACGAAAAATGCATTAATTCCTTGTCATTTACAAAAATAACAAATGTCGGCGGCTTCACCGATACCTGCGTAATATAATACAGTTTAAGACGCTTTCCTTTATCCGAAGGTGGCTGCTGCATGGCAACAGCTTCCGTCAGAATTTCGTTAAGAACACCCGTTGCAATTCGCATGTTCTGTGTTTCAATGACCATATCAATTAAATCAAACAGTTTTGGAAGCCTCTGACCGGTCTGTGCTGATACGAACATGATTTCCGCATATGGCATGAAAGACAGTACTTCCTGAATCCTTCTGGTATGCTCATAAATCGTCTTATCATTTTTTTCAATGGCATCCCACTTATTGACAACCACAATGATTCCTTTGCCGCGTTCATGGGCAATTCCGGCAATCTTGGCGTCCTGCTCCGTTACTCCTTCCGTAGCATCAATCACTACCAGAACCACATCTGCCCGTTCAACTGCCGTTACGGTACGAATAATACTGTAACGCTCTAATTCTTCCTTAATTTTGCTCTTTCTTCGAAGTCCGGCTGTATCAATGAAGACATACTGCTTTCCGTCATGTACCACTTCTGTGTCAATGGCATCACGGGTAGTTCCTGCAATGTCAGATACAATAACACGATTGCTGCCAACCAGCTTATTAATTATGGAAGATTTTCCCACATTTGGCTTTCCGACAATGGCAACTCTCGGACGTTCATCTTCCTCTTCATTTAACTGCTCCGGAGTAAAATGCTTCACCACTTCATCCAGAAGATCACCAATACCAAGTCTCGACGCAGCAGAAACAGGAATCGGCTCACCAATTCCCAGATTATAAAACTCATACACATCCGTCATGTACTTCTGGAAGCTATCAACTTTATTTACTGCAAGAACAACCGGTTTATGGGAACGTCGCAGCATGTCGGCTACCTTTCCATCCGCATCCACCAGACCCTGACGCACATCAACAATAAAAACAATCACATCCGCCGTTGCAATGGCAATTTCTGCCTGTTCCCTCATCTGGGACAGGATAATATCCTTGCTATCCGGCTCAATACCTCCGGTATCAATCATTGTAAAGGAATGGTTAAGCCATGTTACATCCGCATATATTCGATCTCTGGTAACACCAGGTGTATCTTTTACAATGGAAATCTGTTCTCCGGCAAGCACATTAAATAATGTGGATTTTCCCACATTTGGTCTTCCCACAATTGCTACAACAGGTTTACTCATTTTTGAATCTCCTTAACTACACTCTCTCTCAATCAACTTACTCACTTGTTTAATAATATCAATATAATTGATTTTTGTAAACAATTATGATATAAATTCAATAGGATGTTGGAAGTACTGGCAACATCCTATTGAACTATAACAGAAGATATTTTTTTCGTCAACCAAAGGACTGGAAAATCTTTTATCTTAATTAAGGAGAACTATCATGAAAAAAACATTTATAACAGCATTTCTTACCGCAATGATGATACTGGTTCCTTCCATGCTTATATCTGCGAATGAAAAAAATCCGGAAAAAGAATATTCCATTTCTGCCATTGACCTGACTGTTTCTGTGACAGAAGACTTAAATGTCCTTACCAGAAACGTATCCGAAGGAAATCCTGCTCTGGAAATTCTGGATGCAGAGCCAATTGCTTTACAGAATTCCTATCTGCAGAATCATATTTACCTGGATGCATTTCCAGATGACTTATCCTATGAAATTATTGTAACTGCAACCGATATTCATAATGATGATGCCAAAAACTTTAGCGACCTAAATGAGAATGATTTCGCGGAATACTGTGAAAAGTTAAAGAGTGGATATGCAGAGGGTGGTCATGAAGAACTTCTTTCCATGGAAATTTACCAGAATGATGTGACAAAATATGTCTACACCTACACTCACAGTACGTTAAATGACGTATCCTCTTACATTGCACGTTACTACACCGTCATGAACGGACGAAATTACAATTTTACCTTACAGACAAACGATCTTGAAATCACGGATGAGCTTGACTCCCAGCTGCAGTCCATTGTTGACAGCGCACAATATGCAAAAGTAAAATCCTCCATCACAGAATCGGGATTATTCATGGAATTATATGAAACCCTAATTGGCTTTGGCTTAACCGTATTGATTCTGGGTACCATTTTATTCCTTCTCATCCGTTCCTCGAAAAAGCCGCATTAAGAACCAAAAAACGGGGCAAACATTCATGCCCCGTTTTTTTTATATGATATGATTTACTTCTTCCACATAATCCAGTTTTCTACGGATGGACTCCATCTTTTTATCGGTTTCATAAATAGTATCCGCACATTCTTTTAATTCCCTGACAATTTTTTCATCTTCGTCACCAACATACTTCTTATAGTGAATCTGATGCTCCAGTGATGCCCAGAAATCCATGGCAATGGTACGAATCTGCACTTCTACCTTCATGTGCTCCTTCCGGTCGGAAAGGAAAATTGGAACTTCCACCACAATATGCAGACTACGGTATCCATTTTCCTTTGGATGCTGGATATAATCCTTTATCTGAACCATTTTAATGTCATCCTGATTGGTAAGCATCTCAGCAACCGCATAGATATCTTCAATAAACGGACATATTACACGGATTCCTGCAATATCATTCATGTTCTCACGAATACTTTCAAAGGTTAAATCGAACCCCTTCCGGTTTGCCTTCTCAAAAATACTCATGGGCTGCTTGATTCGGGACTTAATGGTTCCGATTGGATTTCTCTGGCTCTTAACCTGAAATTCCTCACTTAATACTTCAATTTTGGTTCGCACCTCTTTAATCGCACAGCTGTACATCATCATCAGTTCCCGAAACTGTTCTGCCTGTGTACGAAATTCTGTATCGTTCTGTCTGGTCAGTGATTCTGCCACCTCGTATGAAAAAGTCTGATCCATTTTCTACACTCCCATTTTCTGTCTGTATTTCTCGTTTTTTTGATTACCTTTTCCCCATAATCTTCCTTACCATTTCATTATATTGGAAAGATATGTACAAATTATGTATAAATAATTAAAACATCATTGCAAATCATTACAACTTTCCGATGGTTCTTTTAAATTACCGGATACATAAAAATGCACAGAGTCCTCCTCTTTTTCCACCGGATGCCCTATGGGAATGAAGCCAGGAACTATTACAGCAGGTACAAAGGTCAGGAAGAAAAACATTCTCCTCCTTCACTCCGGCATTTACCATATTATAATAATTGGCCAGATGTAGATTCAGAAAATATTTTCCATCTTCCTTTGCCACCAGAATTTTTTCTGACTGGTCTTTACCATAAGCCTTCTGAAACTGCGATGCAACATCACTGCTCACCTCATAACAATTGCCACAAATGGAAGGACCAATACACGCAATCAGATCTTCGGGTTTTGTTCCGAATTCATCGTTCATTTTCTCAATCGTATTCTGACAGATATTCCCTACGGTTCCTCTCCATCCGGAATGGCTAAGACCTATGGCCTTATGTACAGGATCCGCAAAATATAATGGGACGCAGTCTGCATAAGAAGTAACCAGACAGACACCCGGTTCATTGGTAACCAGTCCATCTATGTCTGAAAAATCACGTTCTCTTATAATCCCCATCCCTTTCTGACGATTTCCTACCCTCATGACATTCGTGGTATGAGTCTGATGGGAATATACCATGTCTTCTACGCAGATTCCAAGTGCCTTTCCCATTCTCCTGAAGTTTTCAAGAACATTTTTTTCCTCATCCCCCACTGTAAAAGAAAGATTCATTTCACCAAAATATCCCGTGCTGACCCCGCCAATCCGGGTGGAAAATCCATTTTTCAGCCAAGGAAGGTGATTTAGTGCTTCCTGTTCAATCAGTGCCACCTCTTCGGAAAGTACCACTCTGGTTGTCTGGATACCCTCTATTTTTTTTGCCTGTTTCCTGTCAAACATCCTGTTACCTCACTAAAATGCATTTTTAATCAATGTAATTTTATTTTCCAGTATTCCAACCACATCAAAGCGGATTGGCATGTCATCAATGTTATGCTCCATCAGATAATACTGGCAAACCTTGCGGATTTTAGCCTGTTTACGGGCATTCACAGCCTCAAGCGGCTCTCCCAGACGAAGCGTACTGCGATACTTGACCTCTATAAAGACAAGCTCCTCTTCTTCCTGCGCCACAATATCTATTTCACCAATTTTACACCGGTAATTCATGCAAAGAATCATATAACCGTTTTTTTCAAGATAATCCGCTGCAACCGCTTCATACTCCGACCCTTTTTCCCTCTTATTCATAAATCTTTGTTATCTTCCCACCTTGCTCTTTAATTTGTCCATCTCATCAACAAACACCAGTATTTCTGCCACAACCTTATATAATTCCGGTGGAATCATGTCGCCGATTTCCAGCCTTGACAGAGTGTCCGCAAGCTTATCATCCTTGTAAAGAGGAACATCTGCTTCCTTTGCTTTTTCTATAATTTTCTCAGCCAGAGCCCCTTTTCCCGTTGCAAGAATCTTTGGTGCCTCATCCCCGGGATTATATGCCAGGGCAACGGCCTGTTTGGGCTTATCCTTCTTTAATTCTGCCATTCCTTCTCCTTATCCGATGCATGATTCTATGCTTTCCATTATGCCTTCATGTCAAACAAATACCTGCTTACCGGAATCACCGGACTGCTTACATCCAGAAAATCCTTTTCAAAATCCACCTGATTTGAGGTCCCTTCTTCTCTCACCGTCATGGTTGGCGTAAAATCATATCCTTTCTGATTCAACCGTTTTGTCAGAATATCAATATGTTCATAAATAAAATCCAGCATGGCTTCCGACTCCAGACAAAAATTGGTGGAAACATGATTACCGGCAGTCATCTTTACATAAACGTCCATGGGACCCAAATGCTCCATGTCAAGATGTAACAAAGCAGTCAAATCATCATTTTTTCCTGCCAGTGCTTTTTTATTGGTATACACATACAAATCGCCTTTTGCCTCGCCCTCCTGAAATTTTATAGGAATTTGAAGAAATGCCATCTGATGATTTAAGTCATTCATGAACTCCAGATTCGTTTTCACGGAATGAAGTCCCTTTGCCATGTCAGAATTCTGTGCACCCGCTTTTTGCAATAATTCCTCTCCTTCATGAACGGTTTTGAGAAGATTTTCGTAAAATTCCTTCACATCTTTTTTCTGGGCAACATCCTCCGGCTTTAAAAAAAGTTTCTCTTTCAGAAGTCCCTCAAAAAGCGATTTAAATTCTTCACTTTGCGCAAGTCTGGAAAGCGTCTCTTTTGGCATTTCATGATTTCGAAACAGTGTCTTAAAAAAATCCGTTTTTTCCTGCTCCGTTTTGCCCTGTTTCTTTACCAGTTCCAGAATTTCTTCGGCAGGCTTTTTTAAAACTTCTTCCATCTTTTCCGGATTTTTCATGCCATCAGAACGAATCGGCAACTGATTCGTTGTTTCTGGATTTTTCTCTTTACGTACGTTATCCTTGATTGCAGGCGATTCTGCGAAAGTAGTATTCTCTGTCTGTATGGTTTCTTTTGAAAAAAGTTCCAGAAAATCCCTGGCAAGTTCTGCCACACCGGTAGAATTTCCTTCCTGCACCATCTGATTCACAAGACCATTAAAATCCTGTGCCAGAAACTTTATGGTCCCCGTCATGTCATGCTCATAATTCTTATACGCATCAAACATTGTGATGTTGTCCTGTGTTACCGGCATTTCCAGCTTATACAGCCTTAAAACGGTATCCATGGATGCATCCGGGAATTTGGCAAGAAGCCTGGACACATCATTTAATGTATTTTTATCAATCGGCATGTTCAAATCCAAAAGCCCTTTAATCATTGCAAGATTTTCCTTATTCATTGCAAGATTAGAAGCTTCCAGAGCCTTATTGGCAAGCACTATTTCCTGTGCACCGGAATCCAGCGGTTTTAATGAGATTTTATTATCATTTTTATCATTGACAAGAAATGTCACCATTTCTCCTTTTGAAAACGTCGCCTGCTGATTTTCCAACAACAGACTGGCGTTTAGGACCTGTCCATTTCCCATTTTTATGGAAACAGCTGTACCATTTACATCGGTTACCTCGCCGGTAAAGATGTCACCTGCCAGCATATTCTTAATTTGTTCTACCGCATTTTTTACAACGGAAGAACCATTCGTTTCCCGTGATGGCATCTCCTGACCGGAAACATTGGTAAGATTATTCAGATAATTTCCCACATTCATATGATATGCCAACGTCTGTCACCCCTGTCGCAATCGATTACTCCATAAAATTCCTGATAAAAGTTTTTCTGTGAATCGGACTCGGTCCATACTTTCGTATGGCTTCAATATGTGCAGCACTTCCATAGCCTTTATGTCCTTCAAAGCCATATTCCGGATAAATTGCTGCGTAATCCTTCATCATCCGGTCTCTTGTCACCTTTGCAATAATGCTGGCAGCACCTATGCTGATACTCTTGGCATCACCCTTTATGATGGCAACCTGTTTTACCGAAACATTTGGAATAGTTACTGCATCATTTAATAATATATCGGGTGTTACGGAAAGATTTTCAATAGCCTGTCTCATTGCCTCATAAGTAGCATTTAAAATATTAATTTCATCAATTCTCTCCGGTGATGAAATTCCTACCCCGACAGCAACTGCCTGTTCCATGATTACATCATACAATTCTTCTCTCTTTTTCTCCGAAAGCTGCTTGGAATCATTAATATATAAAATATTACAGTCTTTTGGCAGAATAACGGCTCCGGCAACAACAGGACCTGCCAACGGTCCTCTTCCTGCCTCATCAATACCGCAAATGTAAGAATAATCCGCATATTTCCGTTCAAACTCACTCAGATGATAGATTCGTTTTTTTTCTTCCTCCAGCCTTTCAAGCTCTTTTTTGCATTTTTGAATAAGATTGATTACGCCAGCTCGTGTATCTTGTCCATACTTTTCAAACAGTGCCTCATAACCATCGATTCCTGCATCCGTAAATTCTTTTTTGATATCACTAATCTTTTCTGCCATGTTCTTTATTCTCCAATCGATTGAGGAAATTCCAGTGCCATTTTTCCTATCATGCCACTTCGGAATTCATCCAGGACAAGCCCTGCCGCCTTGTCATAATCCGGTTCATTTCCTTTTTTAATACATTTTCTCGCATCTGCAATTTTTAAAAGGATTTCCTCTGCATTTCCCTCTTCTGTTATTCCATAACGTCCGGCAAGATTTCCCGGATAATTCTCTTTTACAAAGCGAATCAGTTCCAGGGATAATTCCTATTTAGCCGAATCCATTGCTTTCCCTTCGTGACTCCTGGTTTATTACCGGTCTTAGTACAGGCTTTTCCGGCAAACGAATTAATAAATGTGGATTTTCCCACATTCGGTATCCCCACAACCATGGCTCTGACCGGACGATTCAAAATTCCTCTTTTTCTGTCCCGTTCGAACTTTTCCTGGCAGGCCTTATCAATGACTGCATTCACCTGCTTCATTCCTGCCCGGTTTCTGGAATCCAGCTGCACCACAAAAAAACCAAGTTTTTTGAAATATTCCGTCCATGCCAGATTAACATTGTCCGAAACAAGATCCGCTTTATTTAAAATAATCAGCCGGAACTTATTCTTTCCCAGCTGATCAATATCCGGGTTTCTGCTGCTTAAAGGAATTCTTGCATCCACAAGTTCAATGACAAGATCAATTAATTTGATATCCTCCTGCATCATTCTCTTTGCCTTGGTCATATGACCCGGGTACCATTGAAACTGCATATCTTTTCTCCTATTCTATCAAACCAAAAGAAGGAAACGGATAAATCCGAAGCCATGGTTTTCCAATAATATTTTCTCTTTTTACATTTCCAATCGTATAAAAACGACTGTCTTCACTATTGTTCCGATTATCTCCTAATACAAAATATTCATTCTCACCCAGTTTTACCGGTTCACTTGCAAGCCCCGGCGTCAGAATCTGATGCTCTGTCACATCATTAACCAGAACCATCCCATTAACATAAATTTTGCCATCCTTAATCTGAATCGTTTCACCTGGCAAAGCCACAATCCTCTTTACGAGTAGTTTTCCGGCATTGACTCCTTGTGCCCGGAATAAAATAATATCAAATCGTTCCGGATTGGCAAATTCATAAGATGCTTTATCAATCAAAAGCACCTCATCATTATTCAGCATATCATTCATGGAATTTCCCACAACCGTATAACGATATCCAAACGTAATAACAACAAAATAAGCCAGACATACCACTGTAAGGAAATCCACAACAAATTTTACAAAAAACTGGAGCTTTGTCCGTTCTTTATATGGTTTTCGATATTTTCTCATCTCATCCTTTTCCTAACACCATTATAGCAAAAAAGGGACAATACATTAAGTACTTGTCCCTTATCATGGATTATTTTACTAATTCTTTAACCTTAGCAGCCTTACCCACTCTTGTTCTTAAGTAGTTAAGCTTAGCTCTTCTAACCTTACCAAGTCTAACAACTTCAATTTTCTCAACCGTTGGGGAATGTAATGGCCAAGTCTTTTCAACACCGATACCATTGGAAGTCTTTCTAACAGTAAATGTTTCTCTTGAACTTCCACCCTGTCTCTTAATTACGGTTCCTTCGAAAACCTGAACTCTTTCACGGTTTCCTTCCTTAATCTTAGCAGATACTCTTACAGTATCACCTACATTGAATGCTGGAACTTCAGCCTTTAACTGAGCAGCTTCAATATTCTTAATAATATCGTTCATTTGTGACCTCCTTAAATTTAGATGTTCTTAATATATACATACCAGAGGACCATCCATGTCTCACAGAAAAATACTTTATCACATAAATCGCATTTTTGCAAGCATTTTTTTAATTTTCCTTCTCATTCATTTTTTGTTCCAGCCACTCTTTTTCCTTCTGAGTAAGCTCTGCCTTTTCCAATAAATCCGGACGATACAACGCCGTCCTTAATATGGATTGTTCCCTGCGCCATTTTTCCACATTGGCATGATGACCGGAAAGCAACACATCCGGCACACGTTTTCCCATGAATTCCTCTGGTCGGCTGTACTGAGGATATTCCAGAAGATTATCATGAAATGATTCAAATTCTGCCGAAACATCATTATGAAGCACTCCCGGAACCAGTCTTGAAATACAGTCCATCATAACCATTGCAGGCAGTTCTCCTCCGGTCAGGACATAATCTCCGATAGAAACACGGTCTGTTACAATCATTTCAAGCACACGTTCGTCAATTCCTTCATAATGACCACACAAAATCACTAGTTCCTCTTCCTTTGCAAATTCCTCTGCCATGGTCTGGTTAAAGGTATTCCCACAAGGCGTCACAAATACTACACGCGGCTTCTTTTCCATTTTTTCTGCAATACTTTCATAAGCAAGATAAACCGGTTCCGCCTGCATGACAAGACCGGCTCCACCGCCATAAGGATAATCATCCACCTTCAAGTGCTTGCTTTTCGTAAAATCCCGGATGTTTACCGCATTCACGGAAATCAGTTCTTTTTCCATTGCCCTTCCGGTAATGCTGGTATTCATTCCATTCAATATCATTTCCGGAAATAACGTTAAAACATGAAACTTCATTCTTCCAGCATTCCTTCCAATAAATGTACCGTTACCTTCTTCTCATCCAGATTCACATCCAGAACGCACTGCTTAATTGCCGGAATCAGTACTTCCTTTCCTTCTTTCGTTTCCACAATATAAACATCATTGGCACCGGTCTGTAAAATATCCTTTAAGGTACCAATTTCTATGTTATCATCCGTAACAACATTTAAACCAATCATGTCACAAATGAAATTCTCATTCTCAGCAAGCGGAACTGCCTGATCCCTTGTAATCAGAAGATCCTTCTTTAACAAACGCTCTACTTCATTAATGTTTCCATATTCCTTAAATTTAAGAATCACCAGATTCTTAAAAAAGCGAACCGATGCAATATTTAATTCCAGCTGTTCCCTGTCTAAGTCCACAAACACCTTTTTAAGCTTTTTAAAGCGTGTCATGTCATCGGTTGTAGGAAACACCTTTACTTCCCCTAAAAGTCCATGTGTTGATGTTATCACACCAACGCGCAACATATCTTCCATACATTCTCCTATCCGATAAAATACCGTTTTTCAAAAAAACGGAATAAGAAATGACTGCACTTCTTATTCCGCCACCTTTAAGATTACATAATCTTAACGTTAATCTTTCTTGAGTCCTTTGAAGCAGCTGCCTTAACAACTGCACGGATGGACTGAGCGATTCTACCATTCTTACCAATAACTTTACCCATGTCTGACTGGGCTACGGTTAATGATATCGTAAGTTCTTTGTCATCGCCTGATTCTGTTACAACGACTTCATCAGGATTGTCAACTAGTGCTTTTGCAATAACTTCAACTAATTCCTTCATCCTAAACCTCCCTTAAATAGTAAGAAACGCTTATTTTTCGATACCGGCTAACTTGAAAAGCTTACCTACTACCTCTGTTGGCTGAGCACCATTTGCTAACCACTTCTTTGCAGCTTCTTCATCAATCTTGAAAGTGCTTGGGTCATTGTTAGGATCATAAGTACCGATCTCTTCGATGAACTTACCATCTCTTGGGGATCTTGAATCTGCAACTACAATTCTATAGAAAGGAGCCTTCTTCTGTCCTAATCTCTTTAATCTGATCTTTACTGCCATTTTCATTTCACCTCCTAAAAGTTTTATGATTTTATGTTAAAAAGGAAATCGGAATTTACCTTTTTTACCACCTTTACCACCGAACATTCCCGGCATCTGTTTCATCATCTTCTTCATCTGGTCAAACTGTTTTACAACACGATTGACTTCCGCAATGTCAACTCCAGCACCTTTTGCAATACGGTTCTTTCTGGATGGATTTAATAAATCCGGATTGGCACGTTCTGCTGGCGTCATGGAAAGAATAATGGCTTCTACGCGGCTTAAGGACTTGCCTGCCTCATCTTCATCAAAGTCCATGTTCTTCATGGCCTTTCCGCCCATTCCCATTCCAGGCAAAGCGCTCATGATCGAACCAATTCCACCCATATTCTTAACCTGCTGCATAGAATCCAGATAGTCATTAAAATCAAACTCCGCCTTCTTCATCTTCCGGCTAAGTTCCTTCGCCTTATCCTCATCAATCTGACTTTCCGCCTTTTCAATGAGCGAAAGGATATCTCCCATTCCAAGGATTCTGGATGCCATCCGATCCGGATAAAACTGCTCTAAATCAGACAGCTTCTCGCCCATTCCCACATAAAGAATCGGCTTTCCGGTAACCGCACGGATGGAAAGTGCCGCACCGCCTCTGGTGTCGCCGTCGAGCTTGGTTAAAACTACACCATCAATACCAATCTTCTCATCAAACATGGTTGCCACATTGACTGCATCCTGACCGGTCATAGAATCCACCACCAGAATCGTCTGATGAACTTCAACTGCATTCTTAATCTCAACCAGTTCTTCCATCATCTCTTCATCTATATGAAGACGACCGGCTGTATCTATGATAACTACATTGTAGTTATTCTCTCTTGCATGCTCCATGGCTGCTTTTGCAATCTCCACGGGCTTTTTGTCCGTTCCCAGTTCAAAAACCGGAACGCCTTGTTTCTCGCCGTTAATCTTAAGTTGTTCTACTGCCGCCGGACGATACACGTCACATGCAACAAGAAGCGGCTTTTTCCCTTTTGCCTTTAACTTACCTGCAATCTTTGCCGTGGTGGTTGTCTTACCGGCACCCTGAAGACCTGCCATCATGATAACTGTGATTTCATTACCTGACTTTAAGGAAATCTCCGTGGTTTCAGAGCCCATGAGAGAAATCATTTCCTCATTTACAATCTTAATTACCATCTGCCCCGGTGTCAGGCTTGTCATGACATCCTGCCCAATGGCACGTTCTTCTACTGACTTAATAAACTGCTTGACAACCTTAAAATTAACATCTGCTTCCAGAAGTGCAAGCTTAACTTCCTTCATTGCAGCCTTGACATCTGCTTCGGAAAGCCTTCCCTTACCTCTTAAGTTCTTAAAGATATTCTGGAACTTCTCTGCTAAACTGTCAAATGCCATTCTTCATCCTCCAACTAAAACTCATCCACGATTCCTTCGGATAATTTCTCAATCTTATCAAGACATTCCGTATCGTTACTGCTGCGATACTCTCTGATGAGTTCATTCATCTCACCAACCATGTCCTTAATCTTAAGGAATTTTGAAAGAAGATGAAGCTTATCCTCATACTCCTCAAGCTGTGCATTGCACCGTTTAATGATATCATGGACAGCCTGCCTTGAAACGCCTCGTTCTTCCGCAATTTCACTAAGTGACAAGTCATTCAGCAACGCATCTTCATAAATACTCTTCTTATGCTCATTTAGCAATTCGCCATAAAAATCATATAACATTGTACGCTCAAAAACTCTATCCAACTTCAATCACCTTGAACATATTACTATAAACAAAAACAGGTGTCAAGTATTTTTTCTTGACACCTTGCATTTTTTATAATTCTTCCCTCCGGCTCAAGAACACCTTAACTTTTTTCCATCTGTTTTTATCAAATGATACTGCTCTTGTTCTTTTCAGACAAAATATATCGGACAATCTGATTAGCTTCATAATCATTTTCATAAATAGTAAAATCATAGATTTTCCCGGAATTCAGATAAAACCGCAGAGTATTGTACTCAAACGGCTCCTCACTCTTTAAAACTTCTGCCGTGGCAATATCCTTTATAAGGATTGGATTAATTCCCATATCAACCCGTCCATTCGGATACAAAAACAATGCTGACTTTGTAATATATTGTTTTCCACTCTGATACAACACTTGATTATTCACGCAGTCATTAATCTGCCTGCAGATATCTTTCCACGAAACATATTCACGTAATGCCAGTATCATAATATTCTTTCCGGTTTTAGTTTTCTTCTGAAAAAAAGCCATTCTTGGAACGATAATGCCCAGAATCAGGATGAGTATGAGCGTAATTACCGGAATACTGACCATAATTGCAATATAAAAAATATCTCTCTGGTAATAGCCATTCAATACATATACATTATCAAACCTGCAAAGCGCTGGTACCTGAAATTTCACGGATGCAATAAATTCTTCTGCTCCATCCAAACACTTATTATCAACCCGGATATAATCCAGTTCTTCTAATGAGCCATATTTTTCATAATCCTGTTGGTTCTGAAGAACAATAATCATATTATACTGTAAAACCGCAAAATACATCCGTGCTTTTTCATTATTGCTTTTTTTAACAGCTGTCGGTCCGGTTGGCACATATTGGGTTTCCACCACATCCACCATTACGCCTGTATCCCATAATTCATCCGGAAAAACACGTGCCCTGCTTGTTTCATATATGGCATCCTCAATATATTCTGAAAGTGCAACATCATCTTCGATTTTAGTAAGAAAAACATTCTCAAAATCCAAGGCAAAAATTGCCACAAAAATAATCAGACAGCCAAACAAAACTCCCCATATCATACCGGTACCAAGGTAAACCGATAACAAATCATGTTTTATCCACGCAAGAACAACGTCCTTTTTTGCATCTTTTGTTTTGCTCATTCCAGACTCCTTTTTAGAAATTCGGCTTCACAATCTTCGGACGGAATCCATGCTCTTCCAGAGCCTTTACAATCTGCTCCTTATGTTCATGACCAAATGCTTCCATAGTAACACGAAGCTCCACTGCCGCATTACGGTTGGTGCTGACAAACTGGTTATGGTCAAGCTTAATGACATTTCCCTGATTCTCCGCAATCACTTGTGCAACACGCACCAGTTCACCCGGCTTATCCGGAAGAAGAACTGATACGGTAAAGACTCTGCCGCGCTCAATCAGTCCGAAACGTACCACGGAAGACATGGTAATCACATCCATGTTGCCGCCGCTTAAGATGGAAACAATCTTCTTTCCCTTTACATCCAGGTGCTTTAATGCTGCAACAGATAACAATCCGGAATTTTCCACTACCATCTTGTGATTTTCAATCATGTCAAGGAATGCAACGATTAATTCATCATCCTCAATAGTAATTACATCATCCAAATTAGCCTTAAGATACGGGAATAACAGCTTTCCAGGCGTCTTAACAGCAGTACCGTCTGCAATGGTACTGGCAGAAGGCAGCGTTACTACCTTATCCGCCTTTAAGGATTCCTGAAGACAGTTGGCACCTGCCGGTTCCACACCAATGACCTTAATCTTTGGATTCAGAA